>NZ_JAJUJR010000097.1 GCF_029265225.1 Sedimentibacter sp. | reverse complement strand
TGTAACACCTACTGATGCTGATATACAATTCCTTGCAGAAGAAACAAACACAAATGTTGAATTTGTAAAAGAAGTATTGGCTTCGTTATAAAAATAATACGGCTCTTATTAAGAGCCGTTTATTTTTTTGAATGGTTTTCTGAATTTCAAATGTATTGTTTATATGAATTTTATGTTTAAAAAAATTTTTGAGTGGTATAATCAATATATAAATGATTTTCAGGAGGAAATATGTACAAAGAAGAATTGTCAATTATCTCACAGGCAGTATTGAATGAAGTTGAAGGATTTGAATTTTACAAGATGGCAAGCGAAAGAGCTTCTTCTGATGGAACCAGGGAAGCGTTTAAGGAACTGGCAAACGAAGAAATGAAGCATGCTGAGTACTTAAGGAAGTTATGGTCCCAGTTAAGCGGCGGCGGAGAAATAAAAATAGAAGATATTTTAGGATCCGGTGTTGTTATTCCATCACCTGAAATTTACAGATGGGATAAAGTCGACAAAAGTGACACTTCAGTTGCAATGTCGGTTTTTGGAATAGGAATGCAGATGGAGCAAAGTTCAATTGATTTTTATGAAAATGCTAAAGAAAAAGTGCAATCTCAGGCAAGCAAAGATTTGTTCGACATATTAGCCGGCTGGGAAAAAGTTCATCTTTTGCAGTTCAGCGAGCAATATGCCATATTGAAGGAAGACTGGTGGGCAGAACAAGGGTTTGCTCCGTTTTAAATAAAATAACGGCAGTTGTTTTAAGCAACTGCTTTTTTATTGCTGTGGATTGAAAAAAAGCTCAATATAGTATAACATATCATTTAGATATTGTTTAAATAAAATAATCAGGAGTGTAAAATGAAGGTATTTTCGGTAATAGGAATATCAAAGTCTGGAAAGACAACAACTATAGAAAACATAATCAAGGAACTGGTTAAAAGGAATTATTCCGTAGGAACGGTAAAAGAAATTCATTCTCATAATTTTAAGATGGACGTGGATGGAACAAATACACACAAACACAGGAATGCAGGCTCGACCCTTGTTACTGCAAGAGGAGCAAATGAAACTGACGTATTGTTCCAAAGGAGACTGGATTTAAATGAAATTCTTGATTTTTATTCTCACGATTATGTTATACTGGAGGGAGTAAGAGGCACCTGGGCTCCAACAATTGTAACAGCTCATGACATTCAGGGAATTGAAGACAGAATGAGTGAAACCACATTTGCTTTTTCCGGTGTTATTTCAGGAGATTTAAGTGAATACAAAGGGATTCCCGCAATTAATTCTGTCACAGAAATAGAAAAGCTTGTGGATTTAATAGAAGAAAAGGTGTTTGACCGCATTCCTGACATGAAAGATGAATGCTGCATGAAGTGCGGCCATACATGCAAAGAATTAAGCTCATTGATTTTAAAGGGAGAAGCAAGAAGAGAAGATTGTGTTTTAAGCGAGCAAAATGTAATTTTGAAAATTAACGGAAAAGAAATTACAATGGTTCCTTTTGTGCAGAAAATCCTTAAAAATTCTGTTGAAGCGGTTGCCGGAGAACTAAACGGCTTTTCAGAAAACGGGAACATAGAGGTTCTTGTCAAAAGATAGACTGCCATAAGCTGCGTCAGCAGCTTTTTTTGTTTTCTGTTTGAACCATAAACATTCAGTAACGTGTATCAGAAATCCGGAATATATTATATAAATAATAAAATGGAGGTTTATATGAGCGCTAATGAATCCAGTATTAATTCCAGGAACCTCAATCCTTTAGATATATATGTTCTGCCGGGATACACAGTGGAAGTTTTTGCTCAGGGTTTGAATTCGCCTGTGAGCATGGTTTTTGATGAAGATGGCAGCATCATAATAGGGGAATCCGGGGAAGTAGACGGAAACGCCAGAGTAATGCGTCTTAGAAACGGAAGTTATGAAGTGGTTGCCCAAGGCTTCAATGTTCCGCTTTCAGGAGTAAATGTGCTGAATGGGGATAAATACGTCTCTCATAAGGGATTGATAACATTACTTAAAGAAGACGGGAGAAGATATAATTTAATATCGGGGCTTCCAAGTCTGGGTGATTATGGTAACAGCCATGTTGAGTTAGGTCCAGATGGAAAAATGTATTTCGGACAGGGCTCAGCGACAAATTCGGGAGTTGTGGGCCCTGACAACAGCTGGACTGCAGCTCATCCATATTTTCATGATTTTTCGGCCGAAGACATTGAACTTGTTGGACAAAATTTCGTGTCATACAACAATTTTTCATATGCCCCAAATGATTATATATTTACTGGTGCATTTCGACCTCTTGGTACGCCAAACAAACCTGGTTCTGTTGTTCTTGGAAATTTAAGGCCTACGAGCTGTATATACAGGGCAGAACTTGATGGTTCAAACCTGGAAGTTTATGCCTGGGGTGTGACACAGCCTTACAGAGTAAAATTTGACCGGTTCAATAGAATGTTTGCAACAAGTCTATCTTACGATGTAAGAGGAAGCAGACCCATTAAAGATTGTCCTGATGAGTTTTTATATATAAATCATGGGGCATGGTATGGATTTCCTGATTTTTGCGGAGGCCTTCCGGTTAACTTGCCGCAGTTCAGACCTGACGTTGGCCCCCAGCCGGAATTTTTAATGTCAAGGCATCCTATGGCTCCTCCAAAGCCGTTTGCAACCATTGAACCCCATGCAGGAGTTAGAGGTTTTGACTTTGACTACACTCAGGAATTCGGAACATATGGCAGTGCTTACGTGGCCTTGTCTGGAAGCATATATCCTGTAACAACGGGAGGGTATCCTCTTCCTGGAGTAGGCAGAAGAATTGTCAGGGTCGACATGAATGACGGCAATGTAAGCACCTTTGCCATTAACAGAACAGGGCTTGGAGCTTCATTCACGGGAGGCGGTGGGTTTGAAAGGCCAATGGATGCAGTTTTCGGACCGGACGAAGCACTGTATGTGCTTGATTACAATATGGCTGTGCCCATGAATCCGAATCGATACGTTCCAAACACAGGTGTAATATGGAAAATAAGCAGGACATAATCTATATTTCATAACAAAAGCAGACCTAAGTCTGCTTTTATTCTGAGTATCTCAATTCTCTGTATATTGTTACAATTTCATTCCATGTGGTTTCATCAACTTTTCCCGTTTGTTCCAGGCCAAATGCATTTTGAAAGGCTTTTACGGCATTTTCAGTTTCTTCTCCGAAAATTCCATCAACATTTATTTGAGGGATAGCCTGTATGGTCAGAGCAATATACGAAAGCATTTCCTGAATAATGAAGACAGTTGGATATTCCGTACCCTGACCCTTTTCATGAACGACGCCCGGATACCTTAGCTTAGGAATGTAGACTTCTTCAGGCGGTAGCGTATTGAAGATTCCTAAAATTGACCTGAAAATAAGATCCCATGTTTCATAGTCAACAATGCCTGTAGGAGATAGTCCGAAAAATTTCTGAAATTCTATGACCGCATTCCTTGTCTGAGTGTCAAATGTGCCTGTGAATTTAACTTCCGGAATGCTGGGATGATAGACAGACAGAACATTTAGGTAATACTGCAGGATTTCAACTAAAGGACGAATGTCTCCCTGGAGAAGTATATCTTTAGTGTGTTCAATGACATCCCTGAATATTGTTCCTTCAACTGTAAGTTCTGAATGCCTTGTAACAGCATTGAATATGTATCTTCCACGGTACCATGTGCCCTGGTCAATTATTCCCGTAACAGGCAAATTGAAAATTTTTTGAAATTCCTTTATGGCTTCTACAGTAGATTCACCATAGTATCCGTTTACAGGATATATTTTCGGCAAGGCAGGATAATTCTTGGATATTCTGTTCATTGCCAATTGTATTAATAAAATATCAATGCTTGAGTCACCATATTTTATTGGTTCTCCGGGATAGACATTTTCTGTGCCTCCTACAGGAACATCTTTTACTATGTCGATATCATTTCCGTAATAGTATTCCAATATTTCCAGCGGTGAATAGTCCTGGTTTGCCAGGTCTACGGAACCCCACTGGTACATGCCGTTGCACTGGGATACTCTGCCGTCGCAAAATTGAGTATAAAGAGGAGGTGTAAGACGTCCTTCTCTTATTAAATATTGATTGAATATTTTGTCTGAAATTTCATTCATGGGTTCATATATGCCTCTGCCGTGAACATATGCCTGGTCATATTGTGTGGTATTTGTTATATCAAAATTATAACCCTTGCTCCTGTACCATTCGTTGAATACACGGTTCAAAGCAACAGAAACAATAGCATGAATATTGGCTACAAGAGCATTTTCCGGCCACGTGGGGTAAAGTTCGGATGAGGCAACATTTTTAATGTAATCTATGAAAGGAACCGTGACATTTACGGCATCTTCATCAGGAAGTCCCAAATGTACAGTTATTTCTGTTGGAATGCTTACGAATTCAGCAGGAGGTCCTCCGGGGATTATGATTTGCTCTGTATCATTTTCTTGACATGAAGTCACTGAGCTATAAAGCATTTAGTCCACCCCTATCTATTAGAATTGTCAATGGGGCTAGAGGGAATTATGAATGTTTGCTCAGGTGCTCCAGTTTCTCCGGCTACTACCGGAATCATGTCGACTTTATAATTTGTTTTTATGCCAGGAAAGATTCGGAAATTTAAAACGTTGACAGTATAATAATTTTGAGCTATGACTCTCATGTTGTAAGTAGTAAAATAATATTGTGAAGTATCCAGAGGATCGCGCATTACAGGCAGCAAAATATCAGGTACTTTTCCGCTTGAGTCTGTAGTGTTCTGGGCATATGACTGTTCTTCGCCTCCTTCCAGTATCCTGTACACGTTAACAGATGCATTTTCAACAGGAAGGGCTCCAAGTGCTGTAAAGACTCCTACTGCCAAAGTTCCTGTTTCCTCGTTTTCAGGTGTTTCATCCGGAGGCAGTTGTGGTGTTTCTAAAGTTTTAGCCATCATATTTTTTGCAGTATATGGTTTAGGCATATTGTATCTATTATTAAATTTGAAATAATCCATGAGAAAATATCACCTCTTAAATTTCTGTATTCAAGATATAATATGAAAAAAAAAAGATATTGTTAAAGTTTATGATTTCAATATTAAACAGATTAATTTCATATAGCCATTGAATAAACTCAAAATATAAGATAATATATTAATAAAGAATATTTAAAATATATGAATAAAGAAGGAGTATTATGAGCGATAAAACTATAATTTTAAAAGTAAACGGTCAGGAAATAGCAATGGTTCCGTTTGTGCAGAAAATTTTGATAAATTCAATCGAAGCTGTGACTAAGGAACTTAACGGTTGCCCTGAAAACGGAGACATTGAAATAAGCATAAAAGGCAGT
The DNA here is from genome assembly GCF_029265225.1 of Sedimentibacter sp. Lineage (GTDB taxonomy): Bacteria > Bacillota > Clostridia > Tissierellales > Sedimentibacteraceae > Sedimentibacter. The sequence goes on along the minus strand of NZ_JAJUJR010000097.1, from coordinate 2,076 downwards.
AAGGAGTGAAAAATGTACATAAAAGCGTCAATGGATTTAATCCAATTCATAAGAAGGTGTCCAAGTGTTTTTCATGCAGTTGATGCAATTAAGGCAGAACTTAAGTCAGAGGGATTTGAAGAGCTTGTGGAAGGCAAAAGGTGGAATCTTAAAAAAGGAAACAAGTATTTTGTTGCAAGAAATTATTCTTCAATAATAGCTTTTAAAATCGGTGAAGAACTGGATGACTACAGTTTCAACATAGTTGCTTCACACTGCGATTCTCCGGGTTTTAAAATCAAGGACAATTATAAAATTGAAGCAAATAAAAAGTACGTGCAGCTCAATACAGAGAAATATGGCGGTATGATTTATTCCACATGGTTTGACAGACCGCTATCAGTTGCAGGAAGAATAATTTCCAAAAACAGTGACTTGTTTGAAACAAAACTTGTGAATATAGACAAGGACCTTGTCTTAATACCCAATGTTGCCATTCACATGAACAGGGAAGTGAACTCAAACATGAAGTACAACGAGCAGGTGGACCTGTTGCCGTTGTATGGAATTTACTCTGAAGGAACAGACAGCTTCATGGATTTGGTAAGCAGCTATGCATGTATCCAAAAGGAAAATATTATCAGCACGGACTTATTCCTTTACAGCAGGACAGAACCTGCCATATGGGGAGAAAACGGCGAATTCATTTCATCACCCAAGCTTGACAACCTTCAGTGTGCCTATGCAACATTACAAGGATTTTTAAGAGGGAAGAACAACAAGACAGTCAGCGTTTATTGCTGCTTTGATAATGAAGAGGTAGGAAGCAGCACCAAACAAGGGGCTGCATCAACATTTTTGGAGGATGTCCTTAATAGAATAAATGGCAATCTCGGTAAATCAAGAGAAGAATATCTATGTGCCCTTGCTTCTTCATTTTTGATTTCAGCAGACAATGCTCATGCAGTTCATCCAAACCATCCGGAATTAAGCGATCCAACAAACCGTGTTTACATGAACGAAGGCATTGTTATAAAACACAACGCAAACCAAAAGTATACCACAGATGCAGTAAGTTCAGCCTTATTTAAAGAATTCTGCAAAAGTGCAAATGTTCCTTATCAGAATTATACAAACCGCTCTGATGTTGCAGGCGGAAGCACATTGGGAAACATTGCTTCGACAAAAGTTAGCATTAACATGGTTGATATAGGGCTTGCACAGCTTTCAATGCATTCATCTTATGAGACAGCCGGAATAAAAGACACATTGTATTTAATCCAGGCTTCAGAGGAATTCTTCAATTCACGCATTGAAGAAAAATCGTCTGGTGTATTGTCCGTAACAAAATAACGAGGTGAAAAAATGAAAGAATATAAAAGACAATATCCGCTTTTCTCATTGTGCGGCCTAAACTGCGGATTATGCCCAAGATTTAACACAGAAGGACCTTCAAAATGTCCCGGATGCGGAGGAGAGGATTTCCATCTTAAGCATCCATCATGTTCTGTAATTACCTGCAGCAAAAGTCATGACAATGTTGAATATTGTTTTCAGTGTACTTCTTTCCCATGTGAAAAATACATGGAGGAAAGCAGTAAAGATTCTTTCATCACTTATAAAAATGTTCTTCTGGATTTCAGGAAGGCAGAAAGTGCCGGACTTGAAAAATATGAGGAAATATTAAATGAAAAAATAGAAATTCTCCAATATCTCATTGAAAATTTCAATGACGGAAGAAGAAAAAGTTTCTACTGCACATCAGTGAATCTTCTTGAAATTGAAGATTTAAGAGAAATAATCAACTCATTACAAAAGCTTGATTTTAATGATGAACAGAAAATAAAAAAGGCTGTTCTATTCATTGAAAGCAAGGCAAAGGAAAGAAAAATCCAGTTGAACTTAAGAAAATAATACGAAAAAAGACCCGTCGAGGGTCTTTTATACTATCTTGCAGCCTGTTTGTTCAATGCGCTGCCTGATTATGCTTTCATCTGCAAGTTCTCCGTATCCAACTTCTATGGAGCCTCTTCCAATATCAATATTTATCATTTTAACACCGGGAATTTCGCTGAGGGCGTTTTTGACCTGCGTTTT
>NZ_JAJUJR010000340.1 GCF_029265225.1 Sedimentibacter sp. | reverse complement strand
TACAGTAGCTATGACAAGAAACAAAAGTGATGATTTGCTGTCTCCGAATCCCTGCAGTATGCCTGAATTTACATTAAATCCAATGCTTCCTATAATTCCCCCGAATATAATCATCATGTACTGCTTAGCCAGCGGCAAAGTATCGGCAGGCGTGTTGATCAAATGAAGTATGGGTTCACACAAAATAAGTCCTAATATTGACATTGGAATTGCTCCAACAATCATTGCCGTATATATGGTCTGTGATGTTTTTCTTACATTGTCCATGTCCCCGGCGCCTATGTACTGAGAAATAAGTATTGTTGCACCAATTCCAAGCCCTATGAACATGGCTGCCATCATAAATATTATCGGAAAACCCGTTCCTACTGCTGCCAGTGCAATTTTACCAACATAATTTCCTACTACTATGCTGTCAACCATGTTGTACAGCTGCTGAAAAATATTGCCTATAAGCATTGGAAATGCAAAAGCCAGTATGAGTTTCACAGGATTTCCTTCAGTCATTGTATTCATTGATATTTTACCGGAATTTTCATCTTTGTTTTTTAATTTCACCCAATCACCTCCGTAATCAGTATAGTATACCATATTTTAATATAAATACAAATTACTATTATATATTATGCTGACTTTTTTTCATAAAAAAAGAGAGATTTCTTTCTATTCAGACTAGTGACAAACCCCTGACGCTGTCATCCTGAACGATAGTGAAGGATCTCATCTTTAGTGAAAACATGAGATTCTTCGGGCTACGCCCTCAGAATGACAACGTCAAAGGTTACTTTGTCAAAAATCCAAGAGAAATTCTCTCTCTTTCATTTATATATTATGTCATTATTATTCTTTAAAGCTGTAAACAACTTCTGTTGAACTTTTCTTGTTGTTCAACTCATTTAGTGCCTGAATTTTGTATGGAAGGCTGTATAAGTGGATAAATCCTGTTGCATCCTTCTGGTCATACAGATCACCTGTGCTGAATGAAGAAATTGATTCATTGTACAACGCATATTTTGATGTCATTCCGGCAAACTTGATAGTTCCCTTGTAAAGTTTAAGTTTAACAGTTCCTGTCACATTTTTCTGAGTCACATCTATGAAAGCATCAAAAGCATCCTTAAGTCCGCTGAACCACATTGCATTGTAAACAAGCTCTGCATACTTGCTGCTGATTGTTTCTTTGAAGTGTGCTGCTTCTTTTTCCAGTACGAAACTTTCAAGATATTTGTGTGCTTCTATAAGAAGCGTTCCGCCTGGTGTCTCATAAATTCCTCTTGATTTCATTCCAACAAGTCTGTTTTCAAGAAGGTCTATAACTCCTATGCCATGAGTTCCGCCGATTTTGTTCAATGCCTTAAGCATATCTTCCCCGTTTAATTTTTCTCCGTTTAATTTAACTGGGATTCCTTTTTTAAATTCTATTTCAACATATTCAGCCTGGTCTGGAGCCTTTTCAACTGTGTTTGTCATCATCAGAAGTTCGTCAAAATCAGGTTCATTGGCAGGATTTTCAAGCATTCCTCCTTCATGGCTGATATGAAGTATATTCTGGTCACGTGAGTAAATTCTCTTCTTTGTGATACCGTTCAAATCAATATTTTTTGATTCTGCATAGTCGATAGCATCTTCTCTTGATGAAATATCCCAAATACGCCATGGAGCGATGATTTTAATGAATGGGTCAAGGCTTGCAATTGCAGTTTCAATACGAACCTGATCATTTCCTTTTCCTGTACAGCCGTGTGCAATAAATTTAGCTCCTTCCTTGTGAGCCACTTCAACAAGTTTTTTAGCAATCAATGGTCTTGCATAAGCAGTTCCCAGAAGGTACTTGCCTTCATAAACAGCATTTGCCTTGATTCCCTTGTAAACATATTCTTCAACAAATTCATTTACCACATTTTCAATATAAACCTTGCTTGCGCCTGAAGATAATGCCTTGTTCTTTACAAATTCCATGTCATCTTCCTGACCTACATTCACGCAGCATGCTATTATATCTAAATTATCGTAATTTTCTTTCAGCCAAGGTATAATAATTGATGTGTCCAATCCGCCTGAATATGCCAATACTACTTTTTCTTTTTCCATTTCTTCCATCCTCCGATTTTTTAATCTAAAATTTTTAATATTTGATGAAGCATAATTATTCATTGGTTGTTTTTTAATAAATATTTATTTCTTTTGGGGTTAGGGCATATCGCAGTTTCGAACTCAAATTTTTCTGCTCCCTATCGCTCGCAAAAATTTGGTTCTCATTGCGTTTGACCTACCGTCATTTTTTTCAGATAAAAACCTGAAAAAAATGGGTTAGGGCATAAAAAAATCTGCTTATAAAGAGGCAGTGTTGTCACCGCGGTACCACTCTTTTTTACGCAGAATCGCTCTTTCATTTTAACGGTATTTAACCGTATTCTCATACTGCTACTTCTGAGAATCTTTTCATGGATTCTTTTCAATTAAATTTCGCTGCCGAACTCACACTCTGTTCCGACTCGCTGAAAGCTGCCTTTAATTTACTCTTCCAATCATTAAATTATACATAATTGATGATTTTTATACGATTATATGATGTCACAGGGGATTTGTCAACCCCTATTTTAAAAATATTTTCAAAATTTATTATATTTATTCTGATTTTAATAAACATGTGGGACTATTTGCGGCATTTAATCGAAAACATACTGTAATATTTATTAATGGAACATTTGGAAGTGGCAAATCTTTTTTATTAAATGAATTAAAGAACCAGATTAATAATAACTATCCCAATACAATTGTATATGATTACCAACACAGTAAACAAATTGAATTTTTACACGAATTTGCTTATACATTGTCAATGTCTTGTTCGAATATGCTGTCCACCGACCCGGAAGAGACCTTTGCACTAAGGAACAAGTTTCATAATTTGTTAAATT
>NZ_JAJUJR010000310.1 GCF_029265225.1 Sedimentibacter sp. | reverse complement strand
TATTTTATGTTCATTTGTCATGGCAGCTTCACATAATATTCTTGGCCAGTCAAACAATGAATCTGATAGTTTCGGAAAAAGCATTGCCATATTCTGTTCCAAGAGAACATCTGGCTTAAAACCCGTTATATTCTCTACTTTATCATTGCAAAAAATCACAAACAAATCAAACTTACCTGTATCCCCCCATACAATTCTGCATTTAATCAACCCGTCAGAAATATAATTACTAAATTCTATCATAGTTACACCCCCTACTTCATCTTCTGTCAAATTTAATAATACTCATCAAACTCGTCAAAATTCCCATTCAAAAGACTTGACACCGCTTTTTTCACTGCACTGTATTCAAATCCCTTGTTAATTAAATAATTCGACAATTTAAGAGTTTTTTTGCGGGTATCTTCTTCCTTCATCGAAGCAAGCTTTTTCTTCGCCAGCAAAAATGCTCTTTCAATTTCCTCCTCTTCAGAAACGTTGTTCATCTTTTCATCTATGATGTCTTTGTCGATTCCCTTGCTGTACAATGCTTCTTTTATTTTTCGCCTGCCGTCTTTCGACACATTTATTTTGCTGTTTATGAACATCTCACTGTATCTTTCGTCGTCAATATATCTTTGTTCTTTTAGTTTTTTTATGACATTTTCAATAAAGATCAAATCATAACCCTTATCCTGCATTTTAAACTTAAGTTCTTTTTCGCTTTTGGGAGCCCTTGAAAGCAAGTTTACTGCATAGTTGTATGCATTCATTTCTTCCTCTGCAGTTAATATTTCGCTTATAAAATCATCCTCTAGTTCCATGTTTTTTGCAAGGGAATATTTAATCATCACATTCATGTCAACAGCAAAAGCATAGCTGTCATCAAGGTAAATGTTAAGCCTGTCTTTGTTCTTTTTTTGATACTCGATTTTAGTTATTTTTTTCATATTTCCCTCGGTATAATTTTATATATTTTATCATGTTTATCGAAATTTATCAACTTATGTATTATTTACATGAAAAAAAAGGAGAAGATATTAACTTCTCCTTTAAATGTTGATAATTTTGTTTATTATACCAATTGTAGGGGCGGATCTTGTGTCCGCCAGCGGGAGGACACGAGGTCCTCCCCTACATTAATTATTTTAAATTTTTTGCTCTTTCTCTTACCTGGATTTCTTCTTCATCCTTTGGCTCATCCAGCACAAGTCCGTGAGGAACTTTCTTGCCGTCTGCATCTACAGATATGAATGTTATGAACCCTTCAACAGGCTGTATTTTGTTCAGCTCCATGTCAAGTCTTGTGTACACAACTATACTTGTTTTTCCAACATGAACAACCTTGCTTGTGAATTTTACTATTTCTCCTCTGTTGATTGGAGTTCTGAACACAAAACCATGAATGTTCAGGCATACAACTTTTTCAGGATCGCCAATTGTTGATGCTGCTGCAATGAATGCCGACTCAACAAACCATTCTGCTGTTCGTCCTGCAAACAAAGTACCGTGATGATTTAAATCTTCTGATTTTACTAATCTGGAACAAGTATACTCTTTCATTTTACCTCCACATTATAATACTTCCTGTCTTTTATTGTGCCACATAACAAGCATTGGACCTGCAAGGCACACTGTTGAATAGCATCCGCTTATAACACCAACAAGCATTGGTATTGCAAAAGTCTTGATTGAATCAATGTTGTAGGCAAATGCCAGTATGCATACAATCAAAATGCTTATACCTGTTGTGATGCTTGTGTTGATGGATCTTGTAAGTGACTGGTTTATGCTTGTGTCAACAAGTTCTTCAAATGTTTTCTTTTCGAAATAAGGTTTGTTTTCTCTTATGCGGTCATAAATAACTATGGTATCATTGATTGAATAACCTATTATTGTCAGCGTTACTGCTATAAATGAGTCGTTAATAGGCATTTTGAATATTACAAATGTGAAGAACACCACCAGTACATCGTGAACCAGTGCAATCAATCCTATAACACCTGCTGAAAGCCCTGATATTTTCTGGAATCTGAAACGAACATAAACTATAATGAACAACGAAGTAAGAGCCAGAGCTATAAGACCGTTAGTAAGGAATCTCTTGCCTATGAACGGCTGTACCACGTTTGATTCTGAAAGTTCAAGCTGAGAGTCAGGGAATGCCTTTTTAAGCTCCTGGTCAAGCTTATCCTGGTCGTTGGCATCAAGACCACTGTTGCCTGACAAGTTGAATACAATTTTCTTGCTGTGTGTAGCCAGGTCTTCTGTAAGCTGAACTTCTGTGTTTCTGTTTAATATTTCAGTTGCCTTGTCTGCTGCAGCTTCAGCATCCATTTCACCTGTGTAGGAATATTTAATTATTGCCCCACCCTTAAACTGAATGGACAAATTTACTCCATTAATAAACAATGCAATTATACCTATTATCATTATTGCCGCGGATATAGCAAAAAACATCTTTCTTTTCTCATAAAATTTAATCATTATTTTGCCTCCTTAACTTTAACCCCGTAAAGGGATTTTTTTGTGAATGCATCGTTCATGCTCATTGATTTAGAAATTATTTGTGATGCAGTCACTCCTGAAACAAAGTTAAGAATACATCCGACCATCAGCGTGTAGCCAAATGAAAGCATTGAACCTGTTCCGAATATCATCATTATGATGGCAGCAGCTATTGTTGTGATGTTACCGTCAAAAACCGCTGAAAAAGCCTTCTTGTATCCTGTGTCTATGCAATATCCCAGAGATCTTCCGGCACTAAGTTCTTCCCTTATTCTTTCTGCAATTATTACATTGGCGTCAACGCCCATTCCAATGGACAGAATTATACCTGCAATACCTGTGAGGGTAAGAGTAACCTGAGGTATTGAAAGGGCAAGCATCTGAATTGATATCTGAAGAATAATAGCCAGACATGCCACAAATCCCAATATTCTGTAGTAGAAAATCATGAACAAACATACAAATGCAAATGCCAGCATTCCTGCTTTTATCATAACATCAAGTGCTCCTGAGCCCAGTGTAGGTGTTATGGTGCTGTGGTTTTTTGACACCAGTGAGAAAGGAAGAGCACCTGAATTTATTTTGTCAGAAAGAGATTTTGCTTCCTCAGCGCTTCCGATATTTGTTATTACAGAGTTTCCACCGGATATTTTTTCATTTACCATAGGAGCCGATATCAATGTTTCGTCCATGTAAATGGATATTCTTTTTCCTACTAGTCTTTCTGTTGCATCTGCAAACTGTTTTGTTCCCTTGTCATCGAATGACAATGTTACAACAGGCTGACCTGTTTTCTTGT
>NZ_JAJUJR010000041.1 GCF_029265225.1 Sedimentibacter sp. | reverse complement strand
ATTGCCTACTAATTCATGAATTTTAGTAAAACAAAAAACTAGGACTGGTCTTGTACCCGCCTGAGTAAATAATTCAAATTGTTATCTTCGGGAGGACACGAGGTCCTCCCCTACAATCTGGAATTTCAAATTCAATGCCAATTTCAAGTGCAAAAAGAGGAAGTCTGATTTGACTTCCTCATATACTGATTTATTTCAATTTTAAAACCATGTCGTACCACTTGGCTCCGCCGTGCGTAGAGCCTGAAACTCCCATGCTTTCAAATCCAAACTTGGCATAATAATGTATGAGTTTTTCCTTGCATGTTAGAATTACAGCTTTCTTGCCTCTTTCTCGGGACAATTCAATAATGTGGTTAAGAAGTTTTTCAGCAATACCTTTTCTTTGGTGTTCAGGATCGACCAATAGTCCGAATATTGCCTGATTTTCTCCATCAGGAAGATGAGTAGAGTCGTCATGGAACATCTCATCAAATATTACAGGGCTGTTTGTCATGCATCCGTTCACAACGCCTACAATTCTGCCGTCTGTTTCAGCTACAAAAAAGCTTTCAGGAAATGTTTTTATTCTTCTTTTAAATGATTCCCTGGTTGCAGCCTCTTCAGGAGGAAAGCACACTGACTCAAGGTGTGCAATTTCGTCCAGATCTTCTGGTTTTGCATTTCTAATCTTAATTGTCATATTGCCAATCATTGACTCGCTCATTTTTACCTCTACATATCTGCTGAAGCTGAACCCATTAAGTTTGAATTGTCAAACATGAGCTTGCTTAAGTTATAAGCAGCCAAAAGCTGGTAACGTCCTATTTCAGCCTGTGCAAGATTTGCATCGGCAGCAATTACATCTGCTGCGGCAGCCATGCCATTTTCATAGAGAAGCTTGTTGATTCTTGCTGCTTCCTTTGCCAACTCAACAGTCTTATCCATGTTAACCAAGGATCTTTCTGCTTTAACGAGGTTCAGATATGAAGTTCTAACATCAAGCTCCACATCTTTGTAAGCCTGCGGAACATTAAGCTCGGCATCTTTGAGTTTTTCTACGGCAGACTTGTTCTGTCTCAAGTTTGAAGTGTAATATGCTGTGTAAACATGAGTTTCGATTTTTTGAAGCTCCAATGCATTTTCTGCTTCTATTATTTCTGGTCTGTCTGTCTTTGCTTTTTCAATTGCTGCGTCAAGGTTTAACTGTTGTGTTGGCACATAAGATAAATCCTTGCTTGTTAAAACTACTTCTGTGTCAAATGGCAGATTCAATCCGTTTAATAAATTCAGTCTTGCCATGTTCAAATCGTCATTTGCTGAATCCAGGTCTGTCTGAGCCTGCTGCACTGACATTTCTCCGTTTAAAACTTCAGCTTTTGTTGCAGAACCATTGTTGAATTTCAGATTTATTACTCTTAGCTGTTCCTTTGCACTGGCAAGTTTAGCCTGATTGATTTCAATTGTTTTTTCTGCAATCAGCACGTTGTAATAAAGAGATTTTGTCTTGATTTCTATTCCAACAGTCAGAACTTCCTTGTTCTTTTCAAGAAGCTTCATTTGTGTGTCAGCTGTTTTTATGTAATACCCGTTTTTTGCAAGAAGTGTTTCAACATAGTTACCTGTAATGTCTACATTCAACATGGACAATGTACCAAGGTCAAGATCCATCAATGCTTCTGCCTGTTTCTTGGCATCACTTCCGTCTTTTCTCATTTCCTGCATTTGTTTTATAGCATCATCAATTTTCCACATTCCCCTGTCACTTTCAGCTGCCATTTTGATGGCATCATCAATTGAAAGCTGAAGCGGCTGGGCAGCTTCTGCTGCAGTTTCAACAGTTGCTGTTGTTGCTTCAGCTGCTTTTTCTTCATCTGCCAAAGCATAATTTGTTTGTATTGTACTCAATGTAAGTACCATCGCCAATAACAGCGCTATTTTTCTTTTCATACGCCCTCCCGTATTTTATGTTTTAATTTATTTTACACCAAAACCATTGAAAAGTAAATTTATTAAAATTTTCTCTTCTTCAGTTCCGTTGTGTTTATTTGTACATTTGCTTCTGACATATTCACTGACGGTTCCAACTATCATTCTTATAATCAATTCAGATGGAATATTTTTGTCCACAACTCCTTCGCTTTTACCTTGTTCAACCATTCTAACTATGATTTCATTCATGTCTTCAACATGGTTCATCATGGAGTAAACAACTTTTTCAGAAATTATGTTTTTGTTGGACATTATGCTTTCAATACTGACTTCAGGACACTTCTCGGCGCCATGCTTCATTGCCAGCATTTCTGTGAGTTTTTCCTTGAAAGTAATGTTTTTTAAGCTTATTTCCTCTATTTTTTCCTTGATTCCAGTAACCTTTTCAATGCATGTTTCATCAAATATTTCCTGTTTGCTGGTGAAATACTCATAAAGCGTTCCTTTGCCAACACCTGCTTTCAAGGCAATCTCTTCCATCCTTGTATTGTGGAATCCCTTTTCTCTAAACAACTCCATGGCAGAGTTTAAAATATCTTTTCTTTTTTGATTGGTTTCCGCCACTTCATCCTCCTAATTCTGTTCTATTGTATTTTTTTGTTTAATGAATTTTCTTTTGAAAAACTCTGTCATGTCATCAAATATTGTGTACATAACCGGCACAAGAACCAATGTCAAAACAGTTGACAAAGACAATCCTCCGATTACTACCACACCCATTGACTGTGTGAGTTCAGCCCCTTCTCCTATTCCCAGGGCCATGGGCACAAGGCCTAGAATGGTTGTGAGGGCCGTCATCATGATTGGTCTTATTCTTATAGGACCTGCCTTCATTATTGCTGAAGTTCTGTCTTCACCGTTTCTTCTCCTGTTGTTCACATAGTCAATAAGCACTATGGCGTTGTTTACAACTATACCTACAAGTATAATCAATCCTATGAGGCCGATTACATTCAAAGGCAGTCCTGTGACAAACAGTCCTATGAATCCGCCTGACAGAGCCAGAGGTACAGAAAACATGATTGACAATGGCTGAATCAGCGACTCAAACTGTGCTGCAATTATCATGTAAACAAGAACTACGGCAACTATCATTACCATGAACAGGTCAGCAAAAGTTTCCTGTATTTGTTCTGTTTCTCCTCCAAATGTGTAGCTGTAGCCGTTTGGCATCTCATAGTCAGCAAGTGCCTTTGTTATGTCGTTGGAAACTGACTGAACGTCTCTTCCTGCAACGCCGCCTGTAACAGTGAGAGTCCTTGTTTGATTTTCTCTTGTTATTCTCACAGGGCCCTTGGCTGTTTGAACATCTGCAACTTCAGAAAGTGGAATTGTTCCTCCTGACGGAGTTGTTATAGGAAGCATTTCCAACAGCGACATGCTTTGTCCATACATGTTGTCTCCCTTTAATACCACATCAAGCTCATCTCCGTCAACTTTGAACTTAGTTACAGTTGAACCGGCAAGTGTGCTTCCAACCTGAGAACCTATTTGAGCAGTAGTAAGACCATATTGAGATGCAATTCCTCTGTCTGCTATAATCTGAACCTGAGGAATGCCGTCTTCATAACTTGATTCAACTTCTCTTGTTCCATCCACATTTTCTATTATATCCTTGAAATCTTCGCCTATGCTCTTCAATGTGTCAAGGTCATCGCCCTTTATGCTTATGGAAATTGCTCCGCCGCTCATGTTCATGGACATTGTTGAAGTTTCAGTAACGCTTATTTCAGCTCCCGGAACATCTTTAAGCAATGTTCTTATTTCATCGCTCACTTCCTTTACGCTTCTGTCCCTGTCAGCCAGATCCGTGAGCATAACCATTATGCTTCCTGAATTTGAGTTGCTTGACAAGCTCATCACTCCCCCGCTGCCTGCTGAGGTGAACACTGTCTTAACTTCAGGTATTTCTTTTATAAGTTCATTTACTTCCTTTAAAGTGTCATCAACCTGAGAAACTTCCGCTCCGTCAGGAAGAGAAACATTTATGCTGATTTGTCCTTCGTCAGTTGCCGGGAAAAACTCGGCTCCCACTGAAGCTACCATTGCAATGCTTGCTGCAAATATTCCTATTGCAGCCAAGACGGTTGTGATTCGGTGTCTAAGGCTCCAGCTCAGCACTCTTTTGTATGTTGTTACTATTTTTCCGTGCTTTTTTTCCTGCTCTTCTTCAGATTCAAGATTTCTTACGGAAACAAGCTTTGATGACATCATTGGAACAAGTGTCAGCGCCACAAGCAATGAGCTCATTAAAGCCATTACTATGGTAAGTGCGAAGTCTTTGAATATTGTGGCTGCAAGTCCTCCCGTAAACACTATTGGTATGAATACGGCAACAGTTGTCAGTGTGGAAGCTGTTACAGCCATTGACACTTCATTTGTTCCTTCAACTGAAGCAGTTATTCTATCCATTCCAAGGCTTCGGTGCCTGTAAATATTTTCAAGTACAACTATGGAGTTGTCAACAAGCATACCAACCCCAAGAGCAAGGCCGCCTATGGTCATCATGTTCAGTGTTATTCCTGCAAAGTACAACAGAACAAATGTTGTGATTATAGATATTGGTATTGAAAGAGCTATTACCAGTGTTGTTTTGAAACTTCTCAGGAATATCAACAATATTACAACTGCAAGTATAGCACCTGTAATGGCAGTGCTCTTCAAATTGTCAATTGATTGGTTTATGTAATCAGCCTGGTTAAAAACTGTTTCAATTTTTAAATCCGGATATTCCTTCTGGATTTTTTCAAGTTCTTTTACTACGTCTTTTGCAACACTTACAGTATTTCCGTCAGATTGTTTCATGACAGATATCTGTACTACGTCCTGACCGTTAAGCTTTGTTACAGTGGACTGATCCTTGTTGACAAAGTTCACATCCGCTATGTCGCTTAATCTCACTGTTCCTCCCTTTGGTAGAGGAATGTTCAGATTTCTGATTTCTTCTATATCTTTAAACTCACCTACAGTCCTTACTGTAAGTTCATTGCTTCCCTTAATTACAGTTCCGCCTGAAAGGTTCAGGTTTTCAGACTGAAGTATTCCGGAAATGTACGTCTGGCTTAAGTTGTATCCTTTTGTCATTTCTTCCTTGAGCATTATTTCCACTTCGCGCTCAAGTCCTCCGGAAACATCTGCAGAGGCAGTTCCTTCTATTCTTTCAAGGCGAGGCTGAATTACATCCTCTGCTAACTTCTGAGTTGTCTGAAGGCTTCCCTTGCTTGAAATTGCAAGCTGCACAATTGGCATGCTGTCAAGATCTATTTTCATTACAATGGGAGAAGTTGTTCCGTCAGGCAGAAAGCCTTTAATCATATCTATTTTTTCTCTCATCTGAAGTGTTGCTTCATCCATGTCTGTGCCGAAATTAAACTGCATCAGCAACAGTGAACTTCCTTCATTTGAATAAGAAGTAATTGTGTCTATATTTTCTATGGTTCCAACAGCCTGCTCCATTGGAACAGTTATAAGGTTTTCAACTTCCTCAGGTCCTGCCCCCGAGTATGTGGTCTGAACAACAGCTATGGGAAGCTCGATGTTAGGAAGTAAATCTATTGAAAGTTTGCTCAGAGATATGGCTCCTAGAACTATAACTATCAATATCATCATTGTTATGGTAACGGGTTTTTTTACTGAAAACTTAGCAAGCATGCTTATTCACCCCTTACTACCTTTATTTTGCTTCCGCCTGTGATGTAATCCTGTCCTTTCACAATTACAGTGTCTCCAGCTGCAAGACCTGATTTAATTTCTATGTATGAACCTGTGTCAAGTCCTGTAACTACTTCTCTTTCTTCTGACACGTCTCCGTTGACAACAAACACAATACTTTTTCCGTCTTTCTCCAAAACAGCTTCTGTCTTAACAGCCAGGGCATTTTGGATTTTGTCAGTTTCAAAATTTACTTTAGCGAACATTCCCGGTTTTATGGAGCCGTTGTTTTCAAGAATGATGTTCACGGTGTAAAGATTTGTAATCTGGTCAGCGCTTGTGCTGATGCTGTCTATTACTGCTTTCTGGCTGTAATCTGCAGCACTGATTTCAACTTGTGCTTCTGTTCCCTTCTGTAGTTTGTTGACCATGTTTCCCGGTACTGCGAGTTCAATAGTTATGCTGTCCGAATCAACAATTGTAACAGGTGGTTTTGCAGAAGTTGCAAATTCTCCTTCAACTATGCTTATGTCAGATATAACTCCTGATATGGGAGCCTTCACAACTGCATTGTCTAAAGCATCTGCTGCGTTTTCATAAGCAATTCTTGCCTGGTCAACACTTTTGGCAGCTACTGTCAAAGATTCATCTGATGCAGCAAGTTTTGCCTGATCGTATTGAGATTCAGGAACCGCTCCTTCTTCATACAGCTTTTGGATTCTTTCAAATGATTTTTTTGCATTTTCAATTTGTGATACGCTCACTTCATATCCAGCCTTGGCTGATTCATATGCAGCAAGAGCCTGATTGACCTGATTCGCAATGTCGTCCTTGTCCATGACAAACAACACGTCATCCTTGTTAACCCTGTCTCCTACCTTCACATTGATGCTTTCTACCTTTCCTGACATGAGAGGCACAACGTACACATCCTTGTCTGCATAAGTCTTTGCTGTCATAATATTTTCAATATGCAGCTCCATCGGCTTCAATGTTTCCACCTCAACAGCCGTATATGTTTCTTCTGTAGCTTCTGCACTGATGTTTTCAGTCTTGCTGCATCCAGTAAAAACTAATGCTGTAACTAATAATAATGTCAATAATTTTTTCAAAATTCCCTCCAAATATTTCGACCGACCGGTCGGTTTCCAAATCATTGTATCACTGAGACTTTGAAGTGTCAATTCATTATTTACAAATTATACAGTTACAGCATAAATTTTACTAATTTATTCTGCCTTGGCGGCACTTTTGTATATTTCATCCTTTTCTTCAGCAGAAAGCATCTTTTCGGTAGTATATGCAATGAATGCTATTCCAAAAATGTCAAGAACAAATCTGAACACCATGAACTTGATTCCCATGGAAGACGCCTCAAATAAAAGAAGAGGAATTTTTGTTGTAGACCATGCTCCTATCATAATCAAAACATTTGAAAGCTTGCTTCCTTTCTTGAGAAGCACTACAGCTACAGGAAATGCTGCATACAATGGACCGGCTGCAGCTGACCCCAGGAAAAACGCAAGGAGAACTCCAACAATTCCTGATTTTTCTCCCATGTATTTAATCATTGTTTCTTTCTTAACCCATACGTCAAGAAGTCCTAACAGTACAAAAATAGGCGGTAAGATGGAAAGCATTTCAAGTGCATTATCAATGCTTAATTCAACGGATTTCATTCCTATGTCAGGTCTTGCGATTATTACTGCAATGTTAACTGCTGCAAGGGCAATGAAAACCTTGTATCTTTTTATTATTTTTTTCATTTTATCCATTACAAAAACACCCCCATTACAAAAGCAACTAAATAAGAAAATACAAATGCCTCTGCATTTCTTATGAGCGTTGCCTTCTTTCCGAAAAATTTCATTTCAACAGGCATGGTAACAACTCCAACCATCATGAGAGTTGAAATGAATGCAGCAATCTGCATGTAACCTGCTCCACTCTTTAAAAGAGCTGCTGCCAGCGGGAAAGCAATGAATCCAGGAATAAGTGTTATTGCTCCTATTATTGAAGCAATGATTACTCCAAACCATCCGGACTCGCTTCCCATCATGCTTGAAATTTGTTCCGGTGTGAGAATGGCAAGCATGATTCCTATGATGACAAGTATTGCAAGAAACTGCGGTAAAATATTTTCAAATGATTTCCATGCCTTTTTAAGGGCAAGTTTTGTGTTTTGTCTGCTTTTTGCAAAAGACGCAGCCAAGGCTGCTATGGCAATTACATACAAGGTAATTGTTGATGACATAAATCCTCCTGTTAATCAATTTTCTTTTTAAATTTTAATGTTGCAAGGGCTAGAAACACTATGCCGAAAGCAACAAGAATTGCAAATTCTTTGTAAAGCTCTCCAAATCCGTTTCCCTTCAGTATTATTCCGCGAAGAACCTTAATGAAATATGTGAGTGGAAGCACGTTGCTTATCCCATGTATAATTTCAGGCATTGCTTCTCTTGGAAACATGTAGCCCGAAAGAAGTATGTTCGGCATTATCATGAACATTGAAAGCTGCATTGCCTGAAGCTGGCTTTTTGAAACCGTTGAAATGATAAGTCCCACCCCCAGCGCACCAAACAAAAACACTGCAGAGAACAGCAAAAGCAGCGTGATGCTTCCTGCTATGGGAACCCTGAACCAGAACACCGACAAAGCCAGAGCCAGAACAATATCAACAAAGCCGATTATTACATAGGGAATGATTTTTCCAATCATAAGCTCCATTTTTGTTATGGGTGTAACTATGAGCTGTTCCATTGTACCTCTTTCCCTCTCCCTAACTATGGAAAATGAAGTAAGCATTAGAGTTACGGTTTGAAGTATTACTCCCATGAGTCCCGGGATATTGAAGTAAATGCTGCTCATGTCCGGATTGTACCACACTCTGCTTCTCAAATCCAGTGACTGAGGCACAAATGTCCCTCTTGTTTCCTGAATAATTTCTACGGACATGGACTGTACAACTCCTCCTGCGCTTGAAAGTATGGTCTGCGCTGTTGTTGGGTCCGTTCCGTCAACTATAAGCTGTATCTGTGCAGTCTTTCCGCTTTTCAAACTGGCTGAAAAATCAGGAGGTATCACAATTCCTGCCTTGGCATAGCCGTTGTCTATATAATATTCTATGTCATCCATGTTATCTGCGTAATAATCCATATCGAAGTATTGCGAATTTGTCAGTTTGTCTACCAGTTCTCTGCTTTCTCTTCCCATGTCCTTATCCAGCACTGCCGTAGGTATGTGGTCAACGCTTGTTGATGCCGCGTATCCGAACAACAGAAGCTCCATTATGGGCATCATTATTATTATGGCAATTGTCCTTTTATCCCTTTTGATCTGGGAAAATTCTTTTTTAATGATTGCCTTTATTCTCTTCATATTGAAATTCATTTTATCACCCCATTTTTTCTTTTTTCGCTTTCCACAAGGAAAACAAACACATCCTCGAGGGTTGGTTTTACTTTTCTTATGCTGTGAACAACTGCATCATTTCCATTCAGATAAAGAACAAGATCATCGAGCTCTGTATTTTTTTCAACCATTGCGTGAATTCCTGCCCCATATACCGAAGCATCCTTCACATAGTCTTTCTTTTTCAAAAGTTCGATGGCCTTCAGTGTCTTGTCTGACTTTATTTCAACTATTTGACCATCTATTATTTTCTCCTTCATGTTGTTGGGAGTGTCAAGAGACAAAATGTTGCCGTAGTACAGAAATCCTATAGAATTGCAGTGTTCAGCCTCATCCATGTAGTGTGTTGTTACAAGGATGGTTACTCCTTGTTTTGAAAGGTTGTAAATAATATCCCAGAACTGTCTCCTTGCTATGGGATCAACGCCGCCTGTAGGCTCATCAAGCAACAGTATTTCAGGGTCGTGTATGATTGAACATCCAAGTGCAAGACGCTGTTTCCAACCTCCTGAAAGATTAGAAACAATCATTTTTTCTCTTCCTTTCAGATCAGCCATAATAAGAATTTCTTTTTTCTTTTCCTTAAGCTTGTTATTTGGAATACAATATATTCCTCCGTAAAAATCCAGATTTTCTTCAACTGTCAGTTCTTCGTAAAGGCTGAACTTCTGTGACATATAACCTATCCTGCTCCTTAGTTTTTCCCTGTCCTGTGCTATGTCACATCCAAGTATGTGACCAGAACCGGACGTGGGATTTAAAAGTCCGAGAATCATCCTTATGACCGTAGTCTTGCCTGACCCGTTCGGACCTAGAAAGCCAAACACCTCTCCTTTTTTCACATCAAAGCTTACATTGTTTACTGCAACAAATTCTCCGAACAATTTTGTAAAATTCCTGATTTCAATTGCGTTTTCCATATGTCATCTCCGTACGGCTTTTTACAATATTCACAAACACATCTTCAAGAGTGGGTGTTATTTCATTTATGGTGTAGTCTGCATTCATGGATTTCAATAATTGTTCAAGTTCTCGTCTTATGATTTCAATGTTATCTGAAATAACATGGAGTTCTTCCCCAAGCAGGTATACGTCCTCAGCGCTGGCAATTCCAAGTGCAGCTTCTCTTGCAGCATAACTGTCATCAGAAACAACGCATAAAATATGTTTGCCGAAATCCCTTATTATGTTGTCAGGTCTGTCATTTTTAATAATGCTTCCACTGTACATGAGCCCTATTTCATCACATCTTTCCGCTTCATCCATGTATGGGGTGCTCACAAAAATAGTGACTCCCTGTTCCCTCAAGTCAAACAATATTTTCCATAGTTCCCTTCTCGCAACAGGATCAACGCCTATGGTCGGCTCATCAAGAAACAAATATTTAGGGGTGTGGATCAAGTTGCATGAAAGAGCAAGTTTCTGCTTCATTCCTCCTGACAGCTGGTCTGCAAGCTTGTAAGAATGGTTCTTCAGGTTGCTGAACTCAAGCAAGAATTGAATTTTTTCCTTGCTTTCCCTTTTGGGAACCTGGTATATTTCCGAATAAAACTCAAGGTTCTCAATAACGGTTAGATCCCCGTACAGACTGAACTTCTGAGGCATGTAACCTATGTGTTTTTTTATTTCTTCGCTGTCTTTCACTATATCGTGCCCGCCTATTTTTCCTGTGCCGCTGTCAGGCTTTAATAGAGAGCACAGCATGCGCATGGTAGTTGTCTTTCCCGCGCCGTCAGGGCCTACGAGGCCATATATTGTATTTTTTCTTACGTTAATATTTAAATTGTCTACAGCTGGAACATCACCGAACTTCTTAACAAGAGAAAATGTCTGAATGTCATGTTCCATAATGCCTCCTAATCCACCTTGATTTTTATGTCAACAGGCATTCCGGGTTTTACAACTCCCTGGGAATCTTCAACACTGATTGTCACTTCAAAAACAGTGTTTACTCTTTCTTCCTTTGTCTGTATGTTCTTTGGTGTAAACTCAGCTTCTTCACTTATCCTTGAAACCTTGCCCTTAAATGATCTGGAACCATCTGAATCCACAAAAATTTCAGCTTCCTGCCCAACCTTTACAAGTCCTATGTTTTTTTCGGAAACATAAGATTTGATTTCCGTGTTTTGTTTTTCATATATTTCAGCAAGCAATTTCCCTGCGGTTACAAATTCACCTTTGTTTGCAAGAAGTGTATTTACCAAGACATCTGCAGGTGCTTTAATGAATGTTTTTTCAAGT
>NZ_JAJUJR010000388.1 GCF_029265225.1 Sedimentibacter sp. | reverse complement strand
GTTCCAAGGCCGTTCTTGTCATCATGCATAGAAAACTGCCTTATTGAAGGTGTGGACCTGGTTGATGCAGGGGCAAAATATAATCTAGGACCTGTGCTTACAGGCATAGGGTTAGCAGTTACGGCAAATTCCCTGGCTGCAATTAAAAAGCTGGTATATGAAGAAAAATGCACGGACATTGAAACACTCATCCATGCAATTGATGCAGACTGGGAAGGTTATGAAGAGCTGAGGCAAAAAGCCTTGAGTGTTCCAAAGTATGGCAATGATATAAATTATGTGGATGATATTGCTGTAAATATAGCAAACCATTATTACAAGGAAAGCCATAAGTACAAGGACATCAACGGCAACAACTTCAATACGGCATTCATGGGCATATCCAATTACCTGCCTGCAGGTAAGGTAGTAGGTGCAACTCCATGTGGAAGAAAAGCCCGTGAGCCCCTGTCTGAAGGAGTGTCTCCTTTTGCAGGAACAGATGCATCAACTCCTTTGGCAGCAATGCGTTCTGCAGCAAGACTAAATCAGGATGTGCATTCAGGAGGAACACTTCTCAATCTGAGGCTCAGCGAAGATCTTGTCAGGACAAAGAGAGGTCAAAGCAATCTGGGCAGCATGATACAGGCATTTTTTGCACTTGGTGCATTCCATGTTCAGTTCAATACGGTTTCCACCGAAACGCTTTTAGATGCTCAGAAACATCCTGAAAACTACAAGGACCTTCTAGTTCGAGTGGCAGGATACAGCACTCAATTTGTCAACTTGTCAAGAAGCATGCAGGATGCAATTATTGCAAGAAATGCTCATGATAAATTTTAATATTGTCTGGAGAATGTATGAACGGATATTTTATGGAACCACAAAACTTTTCGGTAAATGACGGTGACGGCATAAGGACTGCCATCTTTTTTGCCGGATGTCCATTGAACTGCAGGTGGTGTGCCAATCCTGAAAGCACTGAGGATTTCAAACGAGTTTCATTCAACAAAAAAACATGCATCGGCTGCGGCAAATGTAAAGAAATATGTCCTGTGGGGGTTAGTATTGATTTAAACAATCCGGGAGAAAGAAAAAAATGCATATCCTGCAGCAGCTGTGTGGAAATTTGCCCAACAAACAGCAGAAAAAAACTTGTCAGGATGTATTCTGACAAAGAAATAATTGAAATAATAAAAAGGCAGGAGATTTTTTACAGGTACTCCAATGGAGGAGTGACATTTTCCGGAGGTGAGGCAACTCTTCAACAGGATATGTTAAGACTGCTGGTCAACAGCCTTTATGACAAGGGCATTGACATGGCACTTGAAACATCAGGTTATTTTAATTTTGATGAAGTAAAGGATATTTTAGCAAGGCTTGATTTGATATTTGTAGACATAAAACACATGGATGAAAAGAAACATGAGTTGTACACTGGAAAAAGCAACATTAAAATACTTGAAAACATTAAAAAAATGAACATGTTTGATGTTCCCATAGTTGTTAGAATACCTGTTATAGATAGTGTAAATTCAGATGAGGACAATATAAAAAAAACTGCTGCGTTTGTAAAGGAAAATATTAAAAATCCAAGAATAGAGCTTTTGCCATATCATAATTTTGCAGATGAGAAGTATGAATGTCTGGGGGTTTCAAAGCCATCGAGTGACTTTAAAAGACCGTCAGATGAACTTTTGTCCCACTTAAAAATGGTTATAAAAAATGAAGGAGCAGAAACAGTCAGCTATGTGTAGCTGGCTGATTGCTCCTTTTTTATGTATTAGTTTTTTAACTTAAGCATTTCTTCATGTATTTTCTCAAGTTCATCAGGTATGCTTATGTGCTGAGGACACTTAGGAATGCATTCACCGCATTTCTGGCACTTGTCGGCTCTTGCTTCTTCAGAAGTGAACAGGAAGTAGCTCCTTACAGTAATGCCCTTGTTTTCTGATTTTTTGTAATCGTTGTAAATTTCAAAGATTCCCGGTATGTCAACGCCAAATTGGCAGTCCATACAGTAACGGCAGCCTGTACAGGGAACAGGTTTTATTTTTCTCAGTTCTTCAACAACCTTGTCAATAACTTTATATTCTCCATCATCTAATGGTTTTAAATCAGTAAATGTATTGATGTTGTCATTAAGCTGTTCCATGTTTGACATTCCGCTTAGTGTTATAGCAACATTAGGAAGTGAAGAAACCCATCTCAACGCCCAGGAAGCCGCTGATTTTTCAGGGCTGTAAGACTTGATGTGTTTCATGGCTGAAGGAGCAAAGGATGCAAGGAATCCTCCTCGTACAGGTTCCATTACAAAGCATGGTATGTTATGTTTTTCAAGTATATCATAAGCTCCTTTTGCATCATATTCAGTCCAGTC
>NZ_JAJUJR010000146.1 GCF_029265225.1 Sedimentibacter sp. | reverse complement strand
GTCAGCACTGATTAAAGTATTCATAATAACCTCCTTCAGTTGATTTTTGTTTTGTTCATTTTATTGAACACTTACTATATTATATTTTGATGATTTGAGTTTATTACATCATAAAGGACATTATAAAAAGTTTAAAAAATAAAGACCTGACGTCAAAAGACGACAGGTCTTACTTCATAAAATTATAAAACTCTTTCAGTTCTTCCTTTTTTTCATTTGAAAGCTGTGTTTTTTTGATTCCCTGAACAGCACCCTCCAGTGCATAAAGTCTGTTAATTCATGCTGAAGCATCTATTGATTTTATTTTAAGCCAGGCTTCTTTGCTTCCTGTCACCTTCAACTGTTCAAATGTTGTTATTCCAACCTGATTAAGCTGTTCTTCAACTGCCTTGCCGATGTTTATTAAATTTGCCAGTTCTCCCATTTCATCCTCCTGGTTACTCAGCATATAAAATATCTATTATTTGCATTTTACTACTTAACAGTCAACAAATCAATTGTATTACATAAATTCAATAATGATTTGACGGCAAAAAACCCTGCAGCCAGACTGCAAGGTTTTTGTACTAATTTATTCTATCCTATAACCATGAAATTTTTATTATCGTCCCTGCCAGATGTGGATGAGGCTTTTGTTCATTCCTCTTGCAAACACGTCGGTTCTGTTAGGTCCCCACGATACTGCTGAAGGTTCTGAGTCAAGATTTCCTCCGATGTTCTGCCAGTCTTCCCATCTCGTTCCGTTCCAGGTTTTCTTGATAAGGTTGTTGTTTCTTCCTCTTGCAAACACATCAAGATGGTTTGGCCTGCGGGATGAAACTGTAGGCCCTGATGTCAGTGTTCCTCCAAGGCTTTCCCAGCCGCTCCAGCTTCTGCCGTCCCACCATTTGTGAATCAGATCGTTTCTCATTCCTCTTGCAAACACATCAATACGGTTTGGACCCCATGATACTGCTGCCGGAGATGAATTGAGGTTTCCTCCAAGGCTTTCCCAGTCATTCCACCTTGCTCCGTCCCACCATTTGTGGTATAGAGCGTTATCAGTTCCCCTTACAAACACATCAAGCCTGTTGGACTGCCAGGATGCTGCTGCAGGTGCTGATGTCAAAATTCCTCCGAGATTTTCCCAGTCGTTCCACCTTGCTCCGTCCCACCATTTGTGGTACATGGCGTTATCCGTTCCTCGTACAAATACATCTATTCTGTTAGGCCCCCATGATACCGCTGCAGGTGCAGAAGTTAGAATACCGCCGAGGTTTTCCCAGCTGCTCCAGTTTCTGCCGTCCCACCACTTATGGTACATGGCATTGTCTGATCCTCCTACAAAAACATCCAACCTGTTGGGCTGCCATGATGCAACTGAAGGAGATGTTGAAAGTACACCGCCAAGATCCTCCCATCCAGACCATCCCTGTCCGGGTCCTGGTCCTGGCCCTGGTCCCGGCTGACCTCCTCCGTCTCTTAAAAGTTCCAGAATTATTTCAATAAGTCTTATTAAAATTCTATCCAGCCTGTTGCGTGGTATGTTAAATTGTCTGGCCATTAAGCCATACCAAGGCATTTGATTTTGAAACCTTGAATAAACCTGGTCTGCAGACATATTGCCAATCTGCTGGCTGATTACATAATTAGCAGCAATATAGAACAACAGGTCAATGACATTTCTGTTCAAGCCTTCCTGCTCAAGTTCATAATAAAGGTCGTCATGCTGTGAACGTATATTTTGCATAACATCCTGAACGTTTCTATCCCGCTGCGCACTTAAGTAATCTTGATTATCATTTATTGGTGACTGAAAACCATATGGGTTATTAAACATTTACTTTCCTCCTTAAATACTAACATATACTATTTTATTTTGATTGTTGCTACTTGTTACTGCTGCAGCAAAAGTAATGTTAATTTAAGAAAAAAAACACGGCAAGCGTGTTTTTTATGAAAGTAATTTAAACCATAATATATAAATTAATCCCGGGAACAATTATTATTTTGCTCCCTGCAGTGCGCCGCCTTCAACGTCATCATGATCACTGTAAAAGCGGTCGTCAATTGGCTGGATTCTTGTGCTGTATATGATTTTAAGGAATACTATGCTCATTATAAGAGAAGCTACTTCTGCTATAGGATATGACCACCAGACAAGGTTCACATTTCCTGTCATTGAAAGCAGGTATGCGGCAGGAACAAGGACAACAAGCTGCCTGCCCACTGAAACCATGAGGCTCATTACACCGTTTCCAAACGCCTGAAAAACAGAACCTGCAACAACGGAAAATCCCGCAAAAATATAACTGAGGCTTATAATCCTTAGAGCAGGAATTCCAATGCTTATCATATCGCCTGAAGCATTGAAAAGCAAAAGCATTTTTTCAGGGTACATCTGAATTATTATAAGTGCCACAAGCATTATTCCAATGGCAATTTCTATGCTCAATCTTATAGTATGAATTATTCTTTCCTTGTATTTGGCGCCGTAATTGTATGAAATTATGGGAACCATGCCGTTGTTAAGTCCAAATACGGGCATGAACGCAAAACTTTGAAGTTTATAATACACTCCGAACACAGCAGCCGCAGTAGCCGTAAATTTCATAAGTATGTTGTTTATGCAATATGTTGTAACAGAAGTGATTGAAAGCATTATTATTGACGGAACACCAATTGCATATATTTTTTTGATTGTTTTAAGACTAGGTCTGAAGCCTCTTGCTTGAATTTTAATTTCATGGTTGTATTTTATGTTGAAAACAACAGCCAATAACCATGCTGCAATTTGTCCTATGACAGTTGCTACAGCTGCTCCTTTTATTCCCATTTCAGGCATACCAAGCAAACCGAATATTAAAATAGGATCAAGTATAATGTTTATTATAGCACCTATGCCCTGTGTAATCATGGTGAACAGGGTCTTACCGGTGGACTGCAGCAGACGCTCAAATGTTACCTGTCCGAAAATTCCCATTGAAGCAATACAGCAAACAGATAAGTAGGAAATTCCATATTCAATTATATCAGCGCTATTTGTCTGGGCTTCAAAATAAGTTCTTACAAACGTCATTCCAAAAACAAGGAATAACAGGTAGCTTAAAAATGCAAGAAAGATTCCATTGTCAGCTATGCTGTTTACTTCTTCCATGTTTTTTTCACCAAGGTTTTTTGAAAGCAATGCGTTTATTCCAACTCCTGTACCTACAGCTATTGCAATCATAAGATTCTGAACCGGAAATGCCAGTGATACCGCAGTGAGGGCATCCTCACTTATTCTTGCAACGAATATACTGTCAACAACATTATATAGAGCCTGTACTACCATTGATATCATCATTGGTATAGACATACTTATGAGCAATTTTCTAACAGGCATTACACCCATCTTGTTTTCTTTGATTTGTTCCATTGTATCCTCCAAATGTTCTTCAATAAAAAAAAGCTGCCTGAGCAACTTTTTTTATTACAAAACAGTATTATATTCCTAATAGTATAATAAGTCAACCGTAGTATTACGTCTGCATATTAATTTCCGCCACCTATGTATTCATCCACTGTCATGACCTGGGCAAACATGCCTTTTAATGATGCCATAAACACATTATGGACCACACCCGCATGGACTACTCCATCTTTTGTGATTAAATTTTTTGTTGTGCACGCATCCTCAAGAACAGTTACATCGTAGCCGTAATTTTGTGCCGCGCGTACAGTTGTGTCTATGCACATGTGGCTCATCATTCCTGCTACCACCAGTCTTTCTGCCCTTAAATCATCCAGGTGTGACTTGAGATCAGTATTAAGAAATGAACTTGGGTAATTTTTTTCAATTACAATTTCACCTTCCACAGGCATGACATTTTTATGAATTTCACACTTTTGCATCAATTCCTGCTGTGTTATTTTATCATCCTTAAAAAGGTGCTTCACATGAATCACCGGCAGATTTTTGCTTCTGAAATGCTGCAATATTTGAGCAGCTTTTAAAGATGCTTCTTCAGCATTGAATAATTTATAACTTCCTTCCTCAAAGTACATGTTTTGAATATCAATTATAATTAACACTGTATCATTCATTTTATGCTCCTTTATAATATATTTACTATTGCATTTCTTGCCCAGTCTGAATCGGCTAATATTGCTCTTCCCACTCCTATTAAATCAGCTTTGTTTTCCGTGAGAAGTTTTTCAGCAGCTGCAGCTTCAGTGATTCCTCCTGTAAGAATGACCGGAACGTTCACAACATTTTTGACAGCCTCAGAAAGCTCTGAAAAATATCCCTGCTCTTTGTTGTCCGGAAGTATAAAACCGCACATGCCGCCGGATATGTCAATCATGTCAACACCAGCTTTTTCAAAGCTTTTTGCTGCAATTCTCAAGTCTTCCATGGATGTTCCTCCCTCGGCGTAATCTGAAGCACCGATTCTGATAAGCACAGGGAAATCTCCCACAGCTTCTCTCACTGCCTTTATAACCTCAAGGTGGAGCTTTATTCTTCCATATATATCACTTCCGTACTCATCTGTCCTCTTGTTTGTCAATGGTGACAGAAACTGGTTCAGCAGATACCCATGAGCCGAATGGATTTCAACGCCGTCAAATCCGGCTTCTTTGACACGGATTGCAGCGGCCCTGAATTGTTCAACTATTTCCTTAATTTCTTCCTTTGTTAGCTCTCTTGGAACTGTGTCATTTAGCTTGCGTGGATTTATAACTGCCGAAGGTCCCACAGTATTTAATGTAACTTCCTTTCTTGAAAGGCTGCCGGCATGATTTAGCTGCATGACTGCTTTGGATCCGTTGTTATGTATGGTGTCTGCTAATTCTTTCAATCCTTCTATACAGCTGTCATCAGCAACGGACAACTGTTTTAAACTTGCCTTGCCATCTTCTGAAATGTAACTGTGCTCGATTATTATCAGTGAAATATATCCTCCCTTTGATTTTTCATCATAATAATCTAAGACTTCACGGCTGATTTTTCCGTCGTCAGCTGCCTTTGCAGTAGCCATGGGAGGCATTACCAGCCTGTTTTTAAGTTTAATTGTACCGTTGTCAAATGTATTTTTTAAGTGAGACATTTTTCCTCCTGATATTATAATTTTTCTGCAACTTATGTTGAGCTTGAAATCACTTGATATGTGAGCAGCATATGTCCATTCTCACAAGCTTTGAATTTTTAAGATTAACATTAATTTCAACGCCAACTTCAACATTTTCAAGTATTGCCAAATCTCCACCGGATATTTCAATCTTTTCTCCTGTTGACATTTCAAGAGAAGCTTCACCGCTGCCGCAGTAAAATGTGTTGAAGTCAAACAGCCTATCACATTCTACGCAGAATTCATTTACAACCATCCCATCATTTTCCACAACTGTCATCTTTCCATGACAGCCCTTAGAAAGCATCATGTTGAAATCTGTAACCTTGCCGGACGCCGAAGATTCCCATCCTCCGTCAAAAACATCAATATCCTTGTAAGGCTCCATGACAATGTCGTAGTGGTCTTTGTGAAAAACATGGGTACTGCCTTCAAGCATAATCAAGTGACGGGTGTAATTTTCAAGATTGCTGTACTTTGCTTCTTCTTCGCTGTATGATTCTGCCATGCTGAGCCTGAAGGAAAAATTCCTTGCAGCGTAGGAAGAATTAACCGGATAAATAAAATACTGCCTGCTTTCTCCGCCTGCCCATTTTGAAGTTATAACATCATTTTTTCTAATTAATTTAACTTTCATAGCAACCTCCTGATAAAATGAATAGTGATAATTTTCATACATGTTAAAAATGCTTAAAAGTGCTTAAAAGTGGTCTCCGTTTTCATAATATCTGCTTTTTTCAAGAGCATGAAAAACAACGTCCACATTTTTATATTCTATTGAGTTTATGTATTTTGTAATTATCTTGGCTGCTTTATCCTGGACTTCCTGCCCTCTGTCAAACC
>NZ_JAJUJR010000186.1 GCF_029265225.1 Sedimentibacter sp. | reverse complement strand
GTTGAATGATTGAGTATTAATATATATTCATAACCATTAGCATTGAATATATTATGGTTGGAGTAAAATCAGAAACTTATCTAAGTAATAAATAAGTTTTAAGAATTATTTTATTAATGATTAACAAAGAGGGAAAATAATGCATATTGATATTGACGGACTTAAAATAAATTACATAACTGAAGGCTCAGGAAGCGATGTGCTTCTTCTTCACGGCTGGGGCGGAAGCATTCAGACCATGATGCCCATATTCAATATTTTAAAAGATAAATGCAGGGTTACTGCATTGGACCTTCCAGGCTTTGGCGAAAGTGATATACCGGGTAGGCCATGGAATTCTTACGATTATGCAGAGTGTATGAAAAAATTTATTGATAAAACCGGACTTAAGAGTATAATATTGTTTGGACATTCTCATGGTGGCAGGATTTCAATTATTTTGTCCGGAAAATACAACATGGTAAAAAAGCTTGTTCTTATTGACTCAGCAGGACTTATTCCCAAAAGAGAAGCAAAATATTATTTCAAGGTTTATTCTTTCAAACTTCTGAAAAAATTATACACTGCTTTTTCATGGGGAAAATCAAAAGATGAAAAGCTGGAGAAATTCTATAAAAAATATGGTTCTGCAGATTACAAACAGTCACAGGGAGTCATGCGCCAGACCATGGTTAAGGTGATAAATGACAATCTGGAGTCATTGCTTCCGGAAATAAAAAATCCTACACTTCTTGTCTGGGGTGAAAATGATCAGGACACCCCTTTGTACATGGGCAAAATCATGGAAGACAAAATCCAGGACAGCGGTCTTGTTGTTTTCAAAGGAGCAGGACATTATTCGTACATTGATTGCTATGACCAGTTTAAGGCAGTCATTAATTCTTTTTTGAAAGATGATTTCATAAAATAGGAGAGAGAAAATGCAGTCATTAATTTTATTGTTTACAGCTTGTTGGTTTTTATTGTGTGCTTTAAAGCTGAAATTTTCACTACATATGGTTCAAATTGAAGGTTATGATTTAATAAAGTACACAGAGTGGATGAACAGCCACAAAGACAAAATATATACCACAAAGGATAAAGTCTATGCCTTGGTTTCTGCAGTCAATGGATTGTTTTTTATTTTGGCTGTATTGAAGGGTGAAAACAATTTTTATTCCTATTCCATGGCAAGTTCTATTTTTACATCCTTGTTTTTGATTTTAGGAAGCAGGTCCAGGTATGAATCCAAGAAGCCTCTTGTGTTCACATCAAGGGCAAAAAGGCTGTATGCAATTTCACTTGCGCTTGTGGCAGCTGATTATTTAATTGTCTTGCTGCTTGTAAAGTTATTTCTTAATGATGCCACCAGATATTTTCCTCTCTGGGCCGGAATACTTTCGGTTGTTTATTATTTTTGCTCTTATTACATGGCAGGGGCTATATACATTGCTAACCCCATAGAAAAGAATATAAACAAAAAATATTACACAGATGCTTCAAACAAGATTAAAAACATGAAAAATATGAAATCCATCGGAATAACAGGAAGCTACGGCAAAACAAGCACAAAATTTTTTGCTGCTACAATATTGAGCGAAAAATTCAAGGTGCTTAACACTCCTGAAAGCTACAACACTCCAATGGGTATAAGCAAAATAATAAACAACGATCTGAATGAAAATTATGATATTTTTATTGCTGAGCTGGGAGCCACAAAAATAGGCGACATTGATGAAGTGGCAAAACTTACAAATCCTGAAATTGGCATTATCACTTCCATAGGACCGTGCCATCTCGAAACATTCAAGTCCATAGACAACATAATGAGGACTAAATACGAGCTTATTGAAAATCTTCCTGATGATGGCGTTGCCATATTCAACTATGATAATGAATATGTCAAGAAGCTTGCTGACAAGACATTCAAGGAAAAGATACTCTACGGCATTGAAAACATAGAAGATACTGATGTTTTTGCGACTGATATAGTTGTGGGAAGTAAGGGAAGCAGGTTTTCACTTTGCATAGACGGCCTTGGAACAATCGAGTGTGAAACAAGACTGTTAGGTGCGCACAACATTCATAACATACTTGCAGGTGCAGCAGCTGCAAAAGTCATGGGGCTAACACTTGAAGAAATCAAAGAAGGAATATCAAAAATTGAGAGCGTGGAACACAGACTTCAGCTCATTGATCCCGGAACAGGCGTAATTGTAATTGATGATGCGTTCAATTCAAATCCAGACGGAGCAAAGGCAGCCTTGGATGTGCTGGATTCATTCAAGGACAACAGAAAGATAATTGTAACTCCGGGAATGGTTGAACTAGGCGAAATAGAAGAAGAAGAAAACCAGAAATTCGGTGAAAATATAGCAAAAGTATGCGATATAGCAATTCTCGTGGGAAAGAAAAGAACAACTCCTATTTACAACGGATTAAAAAGAAAGACATTCAATGAAAGTAATTTGTATGTGGTTAATTCATTGGATGAAGCAAGCGAACTTATGAAGACACTGACTAAGGTCGGTGACGTGGTTTTGTTTGAAAATGATTTGCCCGACACATACAACGAAAAATAATGGAGGTTATTATGAAAAAATCTATTGGAATTATAATCGGCGGTAAATCTGTTGAGCACGAAGTGTCAATCATTTCCGGCCTTCAGGTTTTAGACAACATCGATAAAAGCATTTATGAACCTATGATAATTTACATCCAAAAGGATGGGAAGTGGTATGCCGGCAAGAGCCTCCATGACATCAACAATTACAAGGCTAAGAAATTTGAAGGGGCTTATGAAGTCCTGCCTGGCTTTAAGGATGGAAAACTTGTTTTATATCCCCATCCTGAACTAAAACAGGGTTTGTTCGGCAAGAAGTATGAAACTGTCGAGGTTGAAGTTGTATTTCCTGCAGTTCACGGAACAAATGTTGAAGACGGAGCCCTTCACGGAATGTTTCAGATGAACAACGTTGCATGTGCATTTGGTTCGGTTTTAAGCTCAGCTGTAGGAATGGATAAGGTAATAATGAAGCAGGTTTTCCAAAGCAACAATCTTCCTGTAGTTGATTACACATGGTTCTTCAGAAGCAGCTATGAAGGCGAAAAGGAAGAAATTTTAGAAAGAATTGAGAAAATCGGATATCCTTTGATTGTAAAGCCTGCCAACCTTGGCTCAAGCATAGGAATAAGCAAGGCTAAAAACAAGGAAGAGCTTTTGGTTGCTATTGAAGTTGCCATGGCTTACGACAGAAAGATAATTGTTGAAAAATGCATTGAAAATGTAAGAGAGATCAACTGTGCTGTAATGGGTTACGAAAATGAACTGACAGCGTCACTTTGCGAAGAACCTGTGGGATGGAAGGAAGTCCTCACATATGAAGACAAATATGTTAACAAGAAAAAGGATGCTTCAGAATCAAAGAGAAGAATCCCCGCAGATATACCTGATGAAATTACGGAAGGGATTAAAAAATACGCAAAGGAATCCTTTAAATCAGTGGATTGCTGCGGTAATGCAAGAATAGATTTCCTTTATGATGGCAATAATATTTATGTCAATGAAATAAATACCATTCCGGGCTCCATAGCATTTTATCTATGGGAAGGAATGGGAATTAATTTTACTGACTTAATCACTAAAATAATCGAGTTTGCTGAAATACAAAAGGAACAAAGAAAAATAAACATTGTTTCCTATGATATTGATTTGTTGAACAAGATGGGCGGAGGCAGCAAACACAAATAGGTAACAATACCTGGGAGAAATATATGAACATTAAAGAAAAAATATTATTATTCATGAAAGATGAAGCTTACAAGCCTTTGACACTGAATGAACTCATGCAGGCCCTTGATATTGAACAGAGCATGAAGAAGGAAATTCTGAAAGTCTTAAACGAACTGGAAAACGAAGGAAAAATCATATTCACAAGGACTGAAAGATATGGTATTCCGGAAAAGATGAATCTGGTTATCGGAACATTGGAAGGTCATCAGAAAGGTTATGCTTTTTTAAGACCTGACGACAAGGACATCAATGACATATTCATTTCGCCTGTAGACATGAACGGTGCCATGCACGGAGACAAGGTAATAGTGCGTCCGATGAAAATATCCGAAGAAGTGAAAAGCCCTGAAGGAAAAGTAATAAGAATCATTGAAAGAGCCAATACCTTCGTAATCGGAACATTCCAGAAAAGCAAGCACTTTGGTTTTGTTGTGCCTGACGATAAAAGAATTGCTACTGACATTTTCGTTCCACAGGAATATATCAACAATGCAAAATCAAACAGCAAGGTTACAGTAAAGATAACTGAATGGCCTGAAAAGAGAAAAAATCCTGAAGGAAGAATTGTTGAGATAATCGGTGACATAGAAGACACCAAGACTCACATTGAGGCAGTGCTTCTTGCTAAAAAAGTAAGACAGTTTTTCCCTGAAGATGTCATTAAGGAAGCAATAAAGGTATCGGCTGAAGGAATTCACGAGCAGGAGTATAAGAGGAGGAAGGATTTAAGAGAACTTCCGATTATTACAATTGACGGCGAAGATGCTAAGGATCTTGACGATGCTGTATATGCAGAAAAAATAAATGACAATGAATATAAATTAAGCGTTCATATAGCAGATGTAACCCATTATGTGAAAGAAGACAGAAAACTTGACAAAGAAGCCTTGAAGCGTGCAACAAGTATATACATAAGCGACAGAGTCATCCCAATGCTTCCAAAGGAACTTTCAAACGGCGTCTGCAGCTTGAATCCAAATGAAGATAAGCTGACATTGTCTGTTGATATGACCATCACTGCTGACGGCAAAGTTACTGACTATACCATATTTGAGAGCATCATAAGAAACCACTACCGCATGACATATACGGATGTGTCAAACATTCTGGAGTTTCCTGATGAAAACCAGGAACTTCTGGAAAAATATAAAGAAATTCTGCCAATGCTCAAAGTTATGGAAGAATTAAGCCTGCTTTT
>NZ_JAJUJR010000051.1 GCF_029265225.1 Sedimentibacter sp. | reverse complement strand
CAATCTTGCAGGACTTCAGGCATCATTTGCAATATTCCCCAATGTAGAAAAAAAAGAAAAATTTGACAGGTTCTGGAGAAACCTTGAAATACACCGCAATAATTGTTTCAGTCTTGTGGCATTTGAAGCAGCCTATAGAGAAGGTGAAGAGTGGCTTGAACAATTGATTCCATATCTTGAGGGAAATATCAATTATATAAGAGAATACTGCAAAAATAATATTCCACAGATAAAACCAGGAAGGCCAGAGAGCACCTACCTTGTATGGCTGGACTGCCGCGAACTAAATATGAGCAATGATGAGCTTAAAAATTTCATGATTCACAAAGCAATGCTTGGGCTCAATGCAGGAAACGGATTTTCCAGAAGCCTTTCAGGATTCATGAGACTTAATGCTGCATGCCCGCGAAGTGTTCTTGAAAAGGCAATGAAGCAGCTGGAAGAAGCTGTGAAATCTTTGAATTTGTAATTATTGAAAGAACATGAACAGATATAAAAACAACTTAATTCATAAGAATTAAGTTGTTTTTATTGATGATAATGTTATTTAAATTATTGATGGTATGGTTATAGCCATGATTGCGGGCGGGCACAAGACCCGCCCCTACAATTGGTACAATTTTTCTTATAATTTTTTCATTTCAATCAGCTTGTATTCAACCTTGAATTCTTCTCTTCTTAAGCCTCTGTCCTCATATTCGCATTCTCCTACCTGGTTGTCGTAGGGATCGTGGCGCCAGTATTTTTTAGGAGGGTCAAATTCATGCTGGAATTCGGAGTTTGCAACCATCCTGAATGGGTCCAGGTTTCCGAAGTAAAAATTCCATTTTTCAGTGTTGCCGTTTCTTAAAGCTCCTCCTCCAAATGAAGGATCTGCAAAAAGCCATCCGAATGGTTCCACATAAAACTGTGTCCAGTCGTGAGGTCCAATGTGCTGAGGAGTAACTGCAAGGCCTGACTGCCATCTTGCAGGAATTCCCACACATCTTAACAAAGTGATGAACAACAGTCCCTGCACTCCGCAGTCTCCTTTCAGGTTCAAGGCTGCGTATTCAGGAATGTTTATTATGGTTGAATATGCCCTCATGTAGGAATATCTGACGTTTTGTGTAATGTAGTCGTATATTTTTCTTGCCTTGATGAGAGGATTAGTTTCATTTCCTACTATTTCATTTGCAAGTTCTCTTATGTACGGTGTAAACATAATGTGTGGTTCTTGTTCTTCAGTAAAGAAATTAGGCTGTTCTTCCGATACCATTGAAGGATCAGGATTGTTGTAGCTCAGTTTGCTTACAAAGGAATATTCTACTGAAAATTCCATATCTTTTTCCAATTTTGTTTCAAAATATGCTGTTCTTTGAGGATAGTCAACTGAAGACAAATATTTTGCAACTGGTGTTGTACTGATTATTTTTATGTCTGACTGTTGGCATTCAACAGGCAGCGGCATGTGAACCTTTATAATTTCTCCTAGTTTTTCACCGGTATTTTTGACCTTAACTGATGTCTTCATATGTATCAGGTAAGAAGCGCTTCCGTTTTCCTTTGTGTCCTTTATATTGTCGTTCAGGAACTGCCCTCTGTCATCATTTGATGCTTCCTTATTTTTGAGTCTTGCTTCAATGTCTGCCCTTGTCTTGATAATTGAGCCGTAAAAGCTGTCGTTGAACTTCACTTTTCCGTCCACCAGAATCCAGTCAGCCTGGGAATTTTCCTGCAGCTCTTCCATTTCCTCTTCAGTGAAGTCCTTTATGTTGTCCTGCATAATTTTCAGCGCCTGTTCGAATGAATAAGGATATTCGCCCTTAATGGTATCAATTATCATTTTTTCAATTTCGAGCCTTTTTCTCATGGCAACAGGTATTTGTTTTTCAAGGCGCATGTCTATTAATTTCTGTGCTCCTTCAAAATTTCCGCTGCATTTCAACTTGAGTATATCTTCCGGAAGATTTACTTTTAAGTACTTTAAATCATCAAACATATTTTCCCCCATGATCATTATATTTAATTCTTATGTTCATACATTAAAATGCTGCATCTGTACTGTGACAATCATTTTCTGATAAAAGTTCCAGGTCTTTTTCCAGCAAAAAAACATTATGACCTTGTTTTCTTTTAATCATGAATCCTTTTTCCCTGTTTTTGATCAGGTAGACGTTGTTGCAGCATGTGGAAACTGCGTAAAACTTTTTCTTCACCGTAAACAGAGGTATGAAGAAAAACCTGAGTACATGGTATTCAATATATGCTTCATATCGGCCGTATTTACCGCAGCAGCGGCAGAGTATGGGCTGGTAGAAATCCATTTCTTCCCTTTGAACGTGTATGTTAAAGCAAAGCATATCATCAACTCTTTTTTTAATATTTTTTATATTATATTAAATTAGTTCTTCATCCTTGACAACTCTTTTAATTTTAGCGCCTAAATTCATAAATTTATTTTCTATATGCTCATAACCCCTGTCGATATGGTGTATGTCTGTTATTTCAGTAAGGCCGTTTGCAATGAGGCCTGCAATTATCAGTGCTGCACCTGCTCTTAAGTCAGTGGCTTGTACCACCGTTCCCTTCAGATCAGGATTGCCTTTTATCCAAGCCTGTTTCTTTGTGAATTCGACGCTTGCGCCCATCTTCCTGATTTCATTCACATATTTAAATCTGTCCTCGGATACCCCTTCCACCACTGTGCTTTCACCGTTGACGCTTGACAAAAGAACAGTCATGGGCTGCTGCAAATCTGTTGGAAATCCAGGGTAAGGCAGAGTCTGAATGTTTACCGGAACAAGTTCCTTATCGTAAAACACTCTCATGGAATCTCCGTATTCTTCAATTCCCACACCCATTTCCTTCAGCTTTGCAGTAACAGGTTCAAGATGTTTTGGAATTATATCGTCTATTATGATGTCGCCCTTTGTGGCTGCAGCGGCAATCATGTATGTTCCTGCTTCTATCTGATCTGGAATTACCTTGTATGTGCAGCCTGTGAGCTCTTTCACTCCGTTTATTCTTATGACGTCAGTTCCCGCTCCCTTGATATCAGCTCCCATTGAATTCAAAAAGTTTGCTGTATCAACTATGTGCGGCTCCTTTGCGGCATTTTCTATTATTGTTCTTCCTTCTGCATATACTGCTGCCAGCATTATGTTTATGGTAGCCCCTACGCTTACAACATCCAGATATATCTTTGCACCAATCAGCTTATCGGCTTGTACATTAACTCTTCCTTCAGGGGTAATGTCAACAGTTGCACCCAGTGCTTCAAAACCCTTGATGTGCTGGTCGATTGGTCTGTCTCCTATGTCACATCCGCCCGGCAAAAGAGAGGAAGCTTTTTTGAATCTTCCAAGCCCTGCTCCCAGCAGATAGTATGAAGCTCTCATTTTTTTTGACAATCCGTTTTTCAGGTAGCATTCGTTAACTTGAGATGCATCAACATAAATGGAAGTGTCGTCTATATGTTCAGCCACTGCGCCCAGTTCCTTCAGTATGTCAATGAACACATTGACGTCTTCTATTTTAGGAACATTCTGAATGATGCACTTGCCCGGGCACAGCAATGTAGCCGGTATTATGGCAACAGCAGCATTTTTAAACCCTCCGATATTAACTTTTCCTTTTAATTTTGTTCCGCCTTCTATAACAAATTTAGACATAAACAATTCCTCAATTCTGTTTTTTTATGTATTTAAATTGACTGGCAATGATATACTCAATATTACAATTTTATTACATTCATCATAATATGATATAATATTTTTAATATTTTTTCAACAAAATAAAATATATACGTATATAAAATATTGGTTTGCTTTCACTGTATTTTCCAATTGCGTCACTATTTGTAATCAGTCCACATTTGGAAGGTGTTTTTGAGTACCGTCACTGAATATAACTTTCCACGCAGGGTCGGAATTTATTCTTGTGATGTACTGCCAATTCTCATCTTCCATGCTGTAATATGTCATTTCTATTTTTGTGATTTCCTTATCTGCAGCATCTTCATAAGTCAGCAGTCTCATGAGAGCTTCAACAGCAGAAACTGTCCTTACTTTTTCGGTTATTTCCTTTACCTGATTTATTCGCTGCATTTCAAATTTATAAATACCATTTGCATCAGCAAAAAAATTCACGTAAGAATTGTCCATGGAATAATCATTGTAGCTTTGCGTATAGGAATAAACACATTCATCTTCCGATACATACCTGTTGTTTTCAGAATATCCTGCCATATCAATGTTTTTTTCAGCAACAAAATCATTGATGAGCACTGACATTTCTTCATGGGATGGGGCTGTTCCGGGAGCTTTTTCCCGTATTGTGTAGCTGAGTTTTTTTCCGTTTATTAATTCAAGTTTTTCCCCATTGGTGTTGTTGTACACATACACATCTTCCACTGCTTCTACGCCGCTTCCAAGATAGTTTTGAATAAGCTCGTTGTTCAGTGCTATCATTTCATATTCTGTTTCAAGAACAGGCAGAACGTATGTCTGTTCCGGTATTTCGCAATTTATTGTTATGTTTTTCTTATTCAGCAGTTCTTCCACGCTTTCAACAAACTGCTCATCATTCATTACATTATACTCTTCCGTAAATGTATTGTTGAAATATGACGCCAGAAGAATGATGTTTAAAATAACAAATGCAATAATTAGTATTGTGTTTGACTTGTTCCAATCCATATCTCTATCCTTTTCAGTCTACCATTCTTCTATCAATGCACCTGTTGTGGCATTGAAAATGTAGCTCTTGTCGTTTATTTCAATCACCCACACCACCCTCAGCATCTGTTCCTTTGAAATTCTCGCCAGGTCGAAGTATCCCAGGTAAATGTTGTTGATATCCTTAATCATTTCAATCTTTATTGGTTTAATTTCAGAAACCGTGCCTTCAGCTGTTTCTGTTTCTGTTTCTGTTTCACTTGCAACGTTTCTGCTTATTACTTCAACTGCAGGCAGAATCTGAGTTTCATTCATTTTATCCATCTGCGAATCATCTATGTTTCTTATGAACCTCTTGTAAGAAACCACCTTGTTGCCTACCACATCAATCTGCAGTGCAGTATTTTCTCTTACCTTGCTGAACAG
Organism: Sedimentibacter sp.; assembly: GCF_029265225.1. Classification (GTDB taxonomy): domain Bacteria; phylum Bacillota; class Clostridia; order Tissierellales; family Sedimentibacteraceae; genus Sedimentibacter. The sequence goes on along the minus strand of NZ_JAJUJR010000051.1, from coordinate 5,526 downwards.
TATCGGCCTTTCAAGAATTTTGTAAGAAAATGTATATCTGTAGCCGTAGTTTCCTTCATGCTGGATGCTTTCCAGATTACTCAGGTATACATCCTTTGGAAATCCAAGAAATTCTTCGGTGAAATTCACAGCTGCTGCAAAACTATCATAAATGTCTGTCACATTGCTTGGGTCAAAAGCAGCATCATAAAAATCAAGGAGACCTTCTTCGTTTATTTTAAGAACTTTTTCCGTCCTGTAGGTGTAAACAAGGTTTCCGCTCACTTCAACAGATTTTCTCACATAATCATAATTGTTTTTGAAATAGTCCTTAGCAATTTCATTGATTGTGTAGGTATCAAAAACATCAAGCTCCGACTGTACAAACACAGGGTTAAGTGCAGAAGACTCAAGAGGAACAGGAACCTGAATTGTTTCATCCCCTATTTTCTGGTCAAAGGAATACTTTGTGCCGCTTTCAAAGTCAAAATTATTAATAATGCTTAAAAGTTCTGAAGTATCAATACTGTCCCCTTCAATTTTAACGGTGTTGTACCCGTCGTAAAAATAAAGCGACTTGGTATTTCCAAGGTCTATTATTACATTTTTGATGTTTTTCACAGTATTGTTTATTTCAGCATTTTCTATTTTCATGTGACCAGTGAATATTTCAGATGGTATGTTGGTGCTGAAATCAAACTTCAGGTATTCTGAGGGAAACGCAGCAGATTCAGTAACGCTGCTTTTATCATAGTTTAGAAAAGCATCGTTTATGATGTGTACTGTCTTTCCCCACATGTCAAATTCATCTGAATATGTGACCGTATATTTGTCATTGTATTTGATTATGTTCTTAATGGGCCTGACAACTTCCCATATATCCGCAATAATTGCTTCATCGGGAACCTTGTCTTCATCTGTGTCTGCACTGCTTATAAAATCAGGCAGCTGCAGCCATACATAGCTGCTTAAATAAACGCAGATTATTACCATTGCAAACAAGACTATATTTTTAACTCTTTTATGTGTCATATCTGCCTCTTTACTTTAAAATAACTCTGGAATCGTAATAATCATCTCTGTTCCTTTGTTAATTTCACTTCTTACGGCAATGGTGCTGTCGTGGGCATCGGCAATCTGCTTGGCTATGGAAAGTCCAAGACCTGTTCCGCCCATATCCCTTGTTCTCGCCTTATCCACCCTGTAGAACCTTTCAAAAACTCTTGACTGGTCTTCGTGAGGAATTCCAATGCCGTCGTCCTTGATGCTGACAACTATGTTCTTGTTTTCTCTGTAAGCAGAAATATATACGTTGCCGTTTTCAGGTGTGTATTTTACTGCATTTCCTGCAATGTTTAAAAGCACCTGTTCAAAACCGTCCCTGTCAAATAAAATGTGCATGTCTTCGGGGATTTTCTCCAGCTGAAGGTGAATGTTCTTGTTTTTAATCTGAATCTGCAGTTTCTTCAGTGTCTGGCTGATCATGTCGCTTAGACTTAAATCTTCCTTTTTCCATTTAGTCTTGGAATAATCCATTCTTGAAAGCCTTAAGAGGTCGCTCACAAGTCTTGCCATGCGGTCGCTTTCAGAGTTGATGACAGTCAGGAAGTCCTCGGCAATTTGTCTTTCTTCCAGTGCTCCGTCAAGCAGTGTTTCAGTGTAGCTTTTTATTGTTGTTATTGGAGTTTTAAGCTCATGTGATACATTGGCAACAAATTCTTTTTGCAGCTTGTCAATCTTGTATTGCTCGGTTATATTCTTAAACACAATAATTACGCCTCCGATTTCATTTTTATTGTTCATGAAAGGAGCGTAATCTATGTTATATGTTTCTCCGTTTTGTTCCAAAATATCGGTGCCGTGATAATTGTTTTTCTTCAAGTCCTTCAGCATCATGTTGTCCTTGACTCTTATTATGGCAGAATCATAGTCTTCATCTTCTTTTTTCAAGGACAGGAGTTTTTCAGCCACGGGGTTTGCATGAACTATGCTTCCCCCTGCATCAACTGTAAGCACTCCGTCAGCCATGTACTTGAACGTTGTTTCCATCTTGCTTTTTTCCTGCTGAAGTTTTGACATCGTCCCTTTCAGCTCGTCAATTAGGAAGTTGAACGTGTTTCCAAGCTGTCCTATTTCATCATCTGACTTCACATCAACCTTGTGGTCAAAGTCACCCTTTGACATTTGTTCAGCCTTGGCAGTGAGGTCCTTGATGGGACCTGTGATGCTTGTTGACAAAATAAGACCAAGGAATATGGTAATGGCAAGGGCTATTAAGGTAGCCTTGGACATTATGTCCCTGGACTCGTTCACTGTATCATAAATGTATTCTATGTTGTTTACAAAGTATATGAATCCCTCGATGCTTCCGTCAGTGTAAACCGGATATGACATGTGGTAATAGGATGGATCTTTTTCTCCGTCAAACTCATCGGGAGGAGCAATGTGGGCAGGGCCGCCTTCCATTGATTTTGCAAGTATGTAGTTGTTTATTTTGTTTGTGTTCAAAGCGCTTTGACCAATAACTTCTTCAACGCTGCCTGCTATTATTGTTTTCTTATCATCATTTAATATTACATACAGGTCTTCATTGTAGCCAACCTGCAGGCTGTTTATGCTTTTTTGGATTTCCTCCGTATTTTCTTCCCACATGTTCGATTTCAAAGGGTCAGATGACGCTATAATGAACTTTATACGGGAATCCATGTTCTTGGAGTTCATCTCCAGCTGTATTTCCTCCAGCTGATCTACAATGTAAATTCCCACTATGGACATGGCAAGAAAAACAAGCAAAAAATAAATTAATACGAATCTCCACTTAATACTTTTAAACATAATTGCACCTAAGGCCGGTAATACCGGCCTGTCTCCCTATCTGCTCTTAAAATAATATCCTGTTCCTCTTTTTGTGATTATATACTTGTCTTCTTCGGTTTCAATTTTTTCCCTGAGTCTTCTCACGGTAACATCAACTGTTCTTAAGTCACCGAATTCATAGCCCCACACTTCCTTCAAAAGATGTTCCCTGTTGAAAACTCTGTCGGAATTTTGAAACAAATATTTTAAGAGATCAAATTCTCTGTTTGTAAGATCTATAATCTCATTGTCCTTGCTGACTTCATAAGTGTTCATATCAATTGTGAGATTACCCACATTTATTATTTTGGACTTCATTTCTTCATTGACATTTGAAAGTTTAACGCGTCTTAAATTTGCCCTCACCCTTGCAACAAGTTCCTTGTTGCTGAATGGTTTTGTGATGTAATCGTCGGCGCCCAGTTCAAGTCCTGTTATTTTGTCGTTTTCTTCTTCTTTTGCTGTAAGCATTATTACAGGCATCACATATTCCATTCTGATTTCCTTGAGAACCTCAAATCCGTTTTTCTTGGGAAGCATTATGTCAAGTATAACAAGCTCCGGATTCAATTTATGAACCACTTTGAGAGCATCTTCGCCGTCATAAGCTGTCTGTACTTCAAACCCTTCTTTTTGCAAGTTGTACTTTATTATTTCGGCTATGGGTCTTTCATCATCCACTACTAATATTTTAGGCATAAATTCCTCCATGTTACAATTATAAATTGATTCACATTGAATAAAAACAGATAAATTTAACAACGGCAGCATTTGATTGTTGTCCTACTGCTTTTCCGCCGTATCTATTGTTTATCCATTGTTCAAATATTATACCATGTTTTTCAAAAATGAACACCATCTTTATTTACAAGCATAAATTAATTTAGGTGGTGAATATAATGAAAAATCATATAGATTACAATAAACTCTGCCCAATTATACAAGGGCAGGTAAATTCCAGCAAAAACAATATTTTACCGGTTATTATAAGTTTTAAGAGCGACAAAAAAATAAAAGAAGGAAAAATTTCTTCATTATCAAATAAATTAAGCTACAATCTTCCCATAGTAAACGGATGCGCCTGTGACATGTGCATTCAGTCAATAATTGAAATAACTGAGGACCCGGACGTGGAATTCATAAGCTATGATTCAAAGGTTTTCGCAGTAATGGATGTTGCAAGAAGCGTTGTAGGCGCGGATTTAATTACAAACACAGGATACACAGGCAAAAACATTACAGTTGCCATAATTGATACAGGAATTTCACCCCATGCTGACCTGGTTTACCCCACAAACCGCATAGTGGGATTCAAGGATTTTGTAAACAAGGAAACAAAAGCATATGATGACAACGGACATGGCACTCACTGTGCAGGAATACTTGCCGGAAACGGCTATTCGTCCAAGGGTAAGTACAAAGGAATTGCTCCGGAAGCAAACATTCTTTCAGTGAAGGTCCTTGATGAAAGCGGAAACGGAAATACATCAGACATTTTATCAACAGTTCAATGGATTATTGAAAACAGGGAGGTTTATAAAACAAGAATAATAAATTTTTCACTGGGAGCCATAGCTCAGTACAGGGAAAGGAGAGACCCTCTGGTTAAAGCAGCAAACCGTGCCATAGACAACAACTTCATAGTTGTTGCTGCAGTAGGAAACAGCGGTCCCATGAGAAACACCATACTGTCTCCGGCAACCAGCAGATATGTCATTTCCGTGGGAGCACTTGATGACGGGCGCACAGTTGAAACAAACGACGATTCCATTGCTGAATTTTCAAGCAGGGGTCCTACTATTGACAGGATAAGGAAGCCGGACCTCATAGCTCCCGGAGTAAACATCATGTCCCTTTCAAACAAGAATTTAACCGGTTATACCACATTAAGCGGAACAAGCATGTCTGCTCCAATGGTTTCAGGTGCTGCAGCACTTTTACTGAATGAAAACCCAAATTACACACATTATGACATTAAGAGAAAGCTGTTGAATGCGTGTACGAAAATAAAAGCGTCATCCATTGAACAAGGCGCCGGAATACTTGATATAAGCAGAATTTTCTCATAAGAAGCAAATAAAGGGAATGCATAGCATTCCCTTTATGACAATATTATTCCTTTTCCCATGGACTGGGCCTTTATAAGCAACGTCTCTGCCTTGCTGAACAGCTCTTCAATAGTTTCTCCGCTGTATTCCACCAGCGCACCGCATGTGCTCAGTTTTGTGTTTTCGATGTTCAGGTTGTAATTTTTTGTTTCCATTTTTACTTTTTCAACCATGAGCTTTGCTATATCAATGTCCACGTTGTTCATGACAACTATGAATTTGTCGTTTTCATATCTTCCTGCAATATCAATTTTTCTTATGACAGAGGTAAGTATCCTGGCATAATCCTGAAGAACTTTATCTCCTGTGTTAATGCCATAGCTAAGGTTGAAGGTCTTGAAATCATCAATGTCTATAATCAGCATGCAGAAGTTTACGCCTTCTTCTTTATATGATGCAATGCTGCTGTTTATACAGTCTATCATGAACTGAAAGTTGTACAGTCTTGTGAGCATATCCACATTTGCTCTTGACTTTATTTCACTTTCAAGAAGACTTATCTGTCTGTCCTTTTCAATAACAATCCTTCGTATTTCCTTTTTTTCAGTGATATCCTGTACGGCAATATAAAATGTGTCACCCT
>NZ_JAJUJR010000431.1 GCF_029265225.1 Sedimentibacter sp. | reverse complement strand
CCTTTTCAACTGCTGCCTTGCAGTGTCCGCAGCTCATTCCTTCAACTGTTAAAACCTTGTTCATTTTATTTCCTCCATTATTGTTTGATTTATTTGTAAAGTCTTTATTAATGACTGAGTCACCATTTTTATTAATTGTTTCGTTTGTTTCTTTTGTTCCTTCAGGAGATTCTTCCACAATTCTTACAGGCTTGAAGAATTTAAGCCTTAATGCATTTGACACAACAGACACTGAACTTAAGCTCATGGCTCCTGCAGCAAACATGGGATTTAACTTCCATCCCAGTATTCCGTAGAACAACCCTGCAGCCAGAGGTATTCCTATTACGTTGTATATGAATGCCCAGAACAGGTTTTGTTTGATATTTCTGATTGTTGCTTTACTCAGCTGCACTGCTGTAACAGCATCCAGCAAATCACTTCTTATGAGTACTATGTCGGCAGATTCTATGGCAACGTCGGTTCCTGCTCCTATGGCAATCCCCACATCAGCTCTTGCAAGAGCGGGAGCATCGTTTATACCGTCTCCTATCATGGCAACTTTTCTTCCTAGTTCCTGGATTTTTCTTATTTCTCTTTCCTTGTCCTGAGGAAGAACTTCTGCTATTGCCCTTGAAATTCCCAGTTGTTTTCTAATTGCTTCAGCTGTTTTTTTGTTGTCTCCCGTGAGCATAACAACTTCTATTCCCATTGCTTCAAATTCCTGTATTGCTTTTTTGCTTGTTTTCTTAACAACGTCAGCAACAGCAATTATTCCAAGAACATTTTTTTCATCTGCAAAATAAAGAGGTGTTTTTCCTTCTTCTGCAAGTTTTTCACTTTTTTCTCCAAAACCATTTATATTTATTTTCTGTTCATTTAAAAGTCTTAAATTGCCCAGGTAATATTTTTTTCCGTTAATTTCGGCTTCAAGTCCCTGTCCGGGAAGAGCCTGAAAGTTCTTTACTTCATAAAGTTCAAGATTTTTGTTTTTTGCTTCTTCAACTATTGCATCTGCAAGTGGATGTTCTGATCCCTTTTCAGCTGAAGCTGCTATTTTAAGCATTTCAATCTCACTTATTCCGCTTGTGAGCATGTCTGTTACTCTTGGTTTACCTTCAGTAATAGTACCTGTCTTATCCATTACAACTGTCTGTATCTGATGAGCAATTTCAAGTGCCTCAGCAGATTTAATGAGAATTCCGTTTTCAGCTCCCTTGCCTGTACCGACCATTATTGCAGTTGGTGTTGCAAGGCCAAGAGCACATGGGCAGGAAATTACCAATACTGCAATTCCTATGGATAATGCAAATTCAAATGTTGCTCCAAGAACCAGCCACACAATTGTAGCTAACACTGCTATGGCAATTACAACCGGAACAAATATGCTGCTTATTTTATCTGCAAGTTTTGATATGGGGGCCTTTGAAGAACTTGCTTCCTCTACAAGCCTTATGATCTGAGACAATGTTGTATCATCGCCCACGTTTTGTGCTTCAAATTTAAAATATCCAGATTTGTTGATGCTTGCACCTATAACCTTGTCTCCAGCCTTTTTTTCAACAGGGATGCTTTCTCCTGTGAGCATTGATTCATCAAGAGATGAGTTTCCGAATGTAATTATTCCATCAACAGGAACAGACTGTCCAGGCTTTACTATTATAGTGTCACCCTTTACAACTTCCTCAACCGGTATTTCTTCTTCAACTCCGTTTCTTTCAACAAGAGCAGTCTTAGGAGACAAATCCATTAGTTTTTTTATGGCATCTGATGTTCTTCCCTTTGCCCTTGCCTCAAGAAATTTTCCAAGGGTAATAAGAGCAAGAATTATAGCAGCTGATTCAAAGTACAAGTCCATGGAATACTTCATAACCATTTCCATGTCCATGTGTCCAAGGCCGTAACCTATTTTATATATGGCAAAGACACCGTATCCAACAGCAGCTGTTGT
>NZ_JAJUJR010000282.1 GCF_029265225.1 Sedimentibacter sp. | reverse complement strand
TGTTTGACCTTAAGTTTGGAGAAGAAATATATGTAATTGTTATTTCACTATCATCAATTCCAAAGCCTGCTGTTTCTGCAGTTACTGAAAATATGGTTTCAAGATTTATTGATGTAACTCTATTCTTTGATCCTGTAGCACCTTGTTTGTCAAAGAAAAGTATTCTTTTGTCTGTAAATACAACGGCATCTCTTACTAACTTAAAGCCCATGGAGATTTCTTCATCATCCATTAAGTATCCTGAATATTCTTTTGTAAGCTGTTCCGTGGATACCTCGCTTAAATTTCCTAAAACACCTTGTATTAAGTTTCCTCCGAGTCCTAACCCTTTTAATGCCATTCTATCTTCCTCCTTAGTTTATTAATAATTATATTTTATACAGTCAGTGGTGACTACTAACAAAATTATTACAAATACTTAACAAAACCACCCAATTAGTTCAGCAGGCTTACTTGTGAGCTTTCTTACTGCCTCAATATCTTTTTCTTCCAATGTAACAAGGCAGCAGCATGATGGACCTCCTGAATGTTTTAAGTCAACTGAAATATCATCCTTGAATTTAAAAGTTAATCCGTTGTAGCTGCAAAGCTCTTCAAGTTCTGCTCCTGTTCCTCTTGAACCAACAGGAAGAATTTCCTTAACCATATCCGACAAGTACAATTCTTCATAATCGTCAATGTCCAGGATTTTATCCGGATTGTTCACAACGTCATTTCCAACAAGAGGAAGACCTATGAGCATGCACACGTCATTTTTACTTGTCTTCTTGTATTTAAGTTTGTCCTTTTCACATATACCTATGCAGGTAACCCCCATGGACGTCTGGACAGTGGGTATATTTTCTTCGGTGCTTCCTGTAAGATGGACCTTTGCAGTCTTTAACTTTGATAAAACTTCGTTGAATCCTTCTATGAGCTGTTTACCCGTATCGTTCATTTCAACAGCAAGACCGTCTGCCATAATCACAGGAGCAAATCCCATGCTCATTAGCTCAGCCAGAACAACCTTGCCTGTATGATACGCAGTAAGCTGCGGGGATGCCTTTACAACATCATGCTCCTTGAATCCAATTCCTCCGCATGAATCGCAGGAAATGCCAAGATATCTTTTTTCATCAAAATCTATTACAGTAAGATCTCGTAGTTGTTTTATATTCATGTTGAACTCCTTTAAAGAATAATGTTAATTTTACCACAAAATACATTATATTTCAAAATTTTTGAACAGAACTTGAAGTGTAATATTAAAAATTTCATCATTCTTTGCTAAATTATAAAAATTGTACGTAAATGCAAACTATGATATAATTAAAATTGTGCAGCAAATCTTAATATTTATATGGGTGACATATGAAAGGCAAAAATTTTGAAGCAGAAAAAAGGAAAGTTATGAAATATCGCTGGGTAATTTATATCCTACTTTCAACGGTATACTTTCTGGCTAATTTTCACAAGTTTTCAACTGGCGTTATGCAGGATGAACTTATTGGTTCATTTAATCTGTCAACTGCCGCCTTTGGGAACCTGAGCAGCATGGTTTTTTACTCGTACCTTATTATGCAGATTCCATCCGGACTGCTGGCCGACACTTTAGGCGCCAGAATGACTGTTACGGCAGGATGCATTGTTACTGCAGCAGGTTCATTTTTGTTTGCAGCAGCTCAGAGCGCAGTCATTGCAAACATCAGCAGATTTGTAATCGGCATAGGAATATCTGTAACCTATATTTCACTGATGAAGATTCAGACAAAGTGGTTTTTGTCAAGGGAGTTTGCGACCATGACAGGTCTCACTTTTCTCTTAGGAAACCTTGGAAGCGTCTTGGCTCAGACACCATTGAGGCTGTTGGCAGACATGTTTTCCTGGAGAGACATTTATTTCGTTTTCGGAGCAATGTCTGTTTTTATGGGCATACTGACATTTGTAATAATAAGAAACTCTCCGGAGGACATGGGACTTCCTTCAATTGAATCAATTGAAGGAAAGGTTATTACCACCAATCCGAATAAAGAAAAAATAAAAATTCGAAGTGCTGTGGGAAAGATACTGTTTAACAAATACAACTGGCCCACATTTGCAGTAGTGTTTTCGCTGGGTGCAATACTATCCATTTTGTCGGGTTCATTCGGCAGCGTGTACATCCGTGACACTTACGGAGTATCCATGGTTGATGCTTCAAGGTACACAACCATAATGACACTGGCTCTGGCCATAGGTTCAACAATACTTGGACTGGTTTCTGACCGCTTCAGAAAAAGAAAAATATTCATGCTGATTCTTAACGGTGCCATGACAGCAGTATGGATTTACATAGTTGTAATAAGTAAGGGAGAACCTGCTTTTGATAAACTTAAGATGCTTTACATGCTGACAGGACTGTCCTTGTCCTCATGTCTGTTATCCTACACAGTTGCCAAGGAATCCAATGATCTGACATATGCAGGGTTGTCCGTGTCATTTGTAGGACTCATGGAATTCATCGGAAGCGCGGTTGGTCCGGTAATAGTGGGAAAAATAATTGACATGAATCCTTCACTTATGGGAGGAGAACTGTATTCAAGGGCTTTCATCGTTCTTACGGTGTTAAGTGCTGTTACATTTGCAGGAACTTTGTTTGTAAAAGAAACAAACGGAGAGAATATAGCAGTTACCGAAGAAATTTTGCCCTTGCAGCAATAATTGCAGTCACTGTTTAAAAGCAAGAATTACAATGTTGTGCATAGATTTTTTTTATGCTATAATTATTAAAAATTACCAGATGAGGTCAGGTGGTTAAGTTGTCGCATCAAGCAATATACAGAAAATTCCGTCCTAAAATATTTGATGATGTACTGGGGCAGGAACATGTAACTAAGACTTTAAAAAATCAAATATTGTCGGATAATATCGCTCATGCATATCTGTTCAGCGGAATCAGAGGAACAGGCAAGACATCCACTGCTAAAATATTCGCACGTGCTGTTAACTGCACAAACAGCCATGACGGTAATCCGTGCAACGAATGTGAAATATGCAAAAGCATATTGGATGAAACCAATATGGATGTAATAGAAATGGATGCAGCTTCAAATAATGGAGTTGAAGATATAAGAGAATTGAGGGATAAGGTAAAATTTCTCCCGGTAAAGAGCAAGTACAAGGTATACATAATAGATGAAGTTCACATGCTTTCAAAAGGAGCATTCAATGCCCTTTTAAAAACACTGGAGGAACCGCCGGAACATTTGCTGTTTATTCTTGCAACAACTGAGCCGCAGAAAATTCCTGCAACTATTTTATCTAGGTGCCAGAGATTTGACCTGAAGAGAATCAAGTCATCGGTAATTGTTGAAAACATGGAAAAAATATGCCAGGAAATCAATGTGGATTATGATGAAAGGGCATTGAAGCTCATAGCTGCAAATTCTGAAGGAGCAATGAGGGATGCACTTAGCATCCTGGACAGATGCGTATCATTCAACAATGAAATGGTTGATTACGAAACTGTAATAAATTTGCTCGGCACTGTGAATTATCAGGTTGTTATGGAAGCAGCAAACTCCCTGATGGACAAAAGCATAGAAAAAACCATGATTTTGGTTGATGATATTTTAAACAGCGGAAAAGAGCTTGCCTTTTTCCTTGATGAACTGATAATATGTTTCAGAAACAT
>NZ_JAJUJR010000363.1 GCF_029265225.1 Sedimentibacter sp. | reverse complement strand
CAGGTGGAAAACGTTCATATAGATGATGATATATATGTCTATATTGCCCGCCTTGCCACAGCTACGAGAGAACATCAATTGATTCGCCTTGGTGTCAGTCCGCGAGGTTCCATTGCACTTGTCCGAATGAATAAAGCTGCCGCATGGCTTGCAGGAAGGGATTATGTAATTCCATCTGATGTACAGCTTGTATTTTTTGATGTTTTTGAACATCGCTTAATCCTTAATACACAGGTAAGTCTTGGTAATGCAACTGCCCACAGCATATTGTCAAGAATTATGCAGACAGTCCTGCCTCCTGACATCTCGCGAAAGAGAGCAAATCTATGATAACAAAAAGGTTGAAATATGGGCTACTGCTGTTAGCTGCCTTTTTATTTCATATTTTTGTAGTGGATTATATTTCATTTTGGATTCTTGCATTTTTGATTGTGCTGCCGCTAATTTCTCTGCTAATTACAGTTCTTGCAATGGACGGAGTATCAGTTGAACTAATAATAAGGAAAGCCACCATACAAAAAAACGAGTCACTTCCAATACAATTGATTATATATAACAAACACTTGTTTCTTGTATGCAGGTGCAGGGTAAAATTGGACATACGTAACGAATTGCTTCAGCAGGAACAACACAGATTATTTTTTATTACTGCAACACATTCCGGACAGACCGTGGAACAGTCAATTTCTTCTAAATACTGCGGCATGCTGAGGTGCAGCATTGCAGAAATCAGGATATATGATGCTCTTGGATTATTCTCATTCTGTAAAAAGTCCGATTCAAGCTATTCAGTTGCAGTACTTCCGTCTGTTTATCCTCTGATGGCTATAAATTCAGCAATTCTTCAGGATATAGAAAACAATATTACTTCACGAACCATGAAAGGAAATGACCCTTCTGAAATAATGGATGTCCGCGAGTACCGGGATGGAGACAGGCTGGCAAGGATACATTGGAAGCTTTCCGACAAATATGAACAGCTTATGGTAAAGGATTTTGGCGATCCCATTTCTAATGATGTTTTGCTGCTTTTTGATTTAAATGGAACCAGTGACGAAAAAATAAGCGGGCTTTTGGATGCAGTTTATTCCATCTCTGATTTTCTAATAAAAAATCAGATTGCTTATGAAATGCAGTGGTATGACAGCTTGCATGAACGTACAATTCTCAATAAAATTGCACAGGATAATGATTTGGAACCGGCCTTTGAAGCCATTATGACAAACTGCAGGCATCAAAAGCAGTCATTGGTATTGAAAAACTGCAGCAATGGCTATGGTCAAAAGCCATATTCGGTTGTATTGTACCTTTGCTCTGAAATTACTTCAAATTCTATTGACCTGATTCATAAACGCTTAGCTGGAAGCCGTATTAACATTCTGCTTGTAACGGATGTACCAGGCACTCGCACAGACCTGACAACCATAGACCTTAAAAATATAAAAGAGAGCATGAGCAAACTGGTGATTTAGAATTTATAGGAGACTTATTATGAAACGCAAAATTTCAAAGTCAAGTCATGGAATTCACCTTGACAATCCCAGCCTGATTGAATCAAAAACCTCTTTAGTGATGCAGTTCATTTTTTATTTTTTATTTTTAATTCTAGGGGTTTCTGGGGTATATGGATGTTTTTATACTACATTTTCTCTTCCTCTCACACTGCAGGTTTTTATATTCTTTGCAGTTGTGTTTTGTGCTGTCTTTACCATCATGTTTTTAATAAAACCAAGACGTATTTTGTTGCTGGTTCTGTTACTGACCGCAGCTGTCTATGCTCTTTTTATAAAACGAGGCTTAATAGACGTCTTGATCAAACATTTGACTCAGGGATATTTCCTTACCTATAATTCTGTCGCTTCCGCATACTCTCAAAAAATACAATCCAGTCTTTTCACTTTTCTCACCGTTCCTGCCGGCACAAACGAAATAACAACTTCCAGTACCACTTTTGCTGTTTTTACTTTGTTCTTTTTTACACTTCTTATGGCTTGGATACTTGTTCGGAGAAAAAATATAATTTTATGCTTTGTGCTTACTGCACCATTCTTAGGTGTATCCGTGTTTTTCGGCATTATTCCCCATTATGCCGCAGTGGGAGCATTATATATATTTTGGGCATTTTTGATTTTGAACTCTCCATTTTTGCGAAAAAAAAGTAAATTTAATACAAGGAAAGGCGTGTTTTTCAGTGGCGGAAAAAATGCAGGGAATCCACAATCACTATTATTGCTTCCAATTCTAATTGCATGTCTCATGCTAGTTACTGTCTTTTTTCCAATGAACAGCTTTAAGCGTTCTGATTTTGTGAAGGATATGCGCATAAGCATACTCAGTATTCCTAAGATTCCATCGCCCATTCAGATTCCCATACAAAGTATTTTAGGATACACTGAACGTGTCAATCTTCAGCTAGTGGGAAACATTACATTTACAGGGAAGACCGTCTTGCGTGTAAAATCTTCCAGTCCTGAAGGGGATTATCTCAAGGGATTTGTAGGCAGCATATACACCGGCCAAAGCTGGGATTCCCTGCCTGCGAAGGAATATGAGAAACTTGATTCAATACTGAATGAGTGGAAAGTTCAAAATTTTTCT
>NZ_JAJUJR010000401.1 GCF_029265225.1 Sedimentibacter sp. | reverse complement strand
TGTGGGGATGGCATTTCGAATTTACCTTGCCAATGTGCTAGGAGCTGTAGGAATGGGTCTTTACCAGCTCATTTTATCTGTTTATTTCCTTATGGTAACTCTTGCAACATCCGGCATCAGGGTAGCTGTGTCACGGCTCATATCGGAAGAGTTGTCTCTCGGAAGATATTCAAATGCAAAAAAAGTTCTCAGCCAGTCCATATTTCTTTCGCTCATTACAGGGCTTGCATCTGCATTCCTTCTATATTATTTTGCCAATGACATAGGTACTGATTTTTTAAATGACAAAAGAACCGTGCTGGCTTTAGTGTATCTGGCGCCAAGTCTTCCGTTCATTGCTGTGTCTTCCTGCTACAAAGGATATTTTTTCGCACTTGGAAAAGTGGTGAGGCCTTCTATAGTGCAAGTAGGGGAACAGCTTGTACGCATTGCTGTAATTTTTTCCATAATGAGCTACTTCCTGCCAAGAGGAATTGAATACGGCTGCGCTGCTGTGTCTATAGGCATGACTGTGGAAGAATTGTTTTCTCTTGTCATCACTTGGTTTTTCTATATATTTGACAAAAAGCCTTACTCAGGAAAAACAAGCAGGAAAGCTGACAACATGATGTTTAAAATTCTCAAAATTTCAGTGCCTCTGTCTGGAACATCCTACTTGAATTCCATCTTAAGAACAGTTGAAAATGCTATGATACCAGCAAGGCTTCTTTTATACGGAATTTCAACGGAAGCTGCCATGAGCCTTTATGGAATGATAAAGGGAATGGTTCTTCCTCTTTTGTTTTTTCCTTCATCATTTTTAACGTCTCTTTCTTCAATTCTCATACCCTCTGTTGCAGGTGACAATGCTCTGTCAAATGAAAAAAAAGTGTCATCAACACTGTCAAGAGTTCTTCATTTCACTGCAATTTCAGGCATATTGGTTGTAAGCGTGTTTATGGCTTTTCCAACAGAAATAGCCATGGCAGTCTACAATGATACTCAGGTGGGGCTCATGCTCAAGATGATATCTTTCGTTTGCCCCTTCATGTATCTTAACATGGTTATTTCATCCATGCTCAACGCTCTGGATGAGCAGGTGAGCTCCTTTAAAATAAACATAGTTGAATCTGTTTTAAAGATTTCCATCATATACTTTTTTGTCCCTGTTTACGGTTTTGATGCATATCTGTTTGCATTGTTCCTCACAACAATACTGAATACTGTATTGTACCTTGCTAAACTTCTAAAGGTGTCATGCATTGTTTTTGACATTTCAAACTGGATTTTCAAGCCTGTGGCAGCTGCCTTCATTTCAGGTTTTTCATCCAGGATGTTGTTTAAAATGTTTGTTCAAAATTCGCCCAACACAATTTTTTCTCTGGTGTCAGCCATAGCCATACTTCTTCTTTTGTACCTCATGGGCCTTATAATGTTTAAAAGCATCCATCTTTCGTCACTTAAGGATTTAAAAAAATCAATGTAAATAATAGTTTAAAACTAACTTAAGTTGAACATATTGCCAATAAATCCAAAGCATATTTCTCTCATTACTCCAAAAAATACACTTATAAAAAAACAAAGGAGAGATAATGTGCAGTATGATATAATCAATTTATTGCTTTTTTTCCTCATATACGGTTTCCTTGGCTTTGTTCTGGAAACAACATTCAGAAGCATAGTAGAAAAAAAAGTTGTTATAAGCAGGGGATTTCTTACAGTCTTGTTTTGCCCGCTGTATGGTGTATCCGCACTTGCTATTATTCAAATATTCACACTCAGCGAAGTCATGATTGACGGAAGGCTCACAGCATTGATTACAGCAACAATTGGAAGCATCGCAGCTGTCACATTCATGGAATATGTTACCGGAAGAACGCTTGACAGGGTTTTTCACCACAAAATGTGGGACTACAGCGACCTTCCATTCAACCTACACTCATACATTTGCATGGACTTTTCACTTGCATGGGGTATTGTTGCCTTGATTCTTGCAAATATATTGCATCCATTAATGGAAGTAGCCGTATACTCAATTGCATATCCCATAAGGACTGCAGCAGTATACTTCATTTTGTCCGCTCTCATAGTTGACGGTTCATACAATATGCGAAAGCTTTATCACATGGATACATTGAAATTATAACGATGTAGGTGAGGACTACTGTCCTCCCAAAGATATTGAATTAATGACTCGGGCGGACACAAGGTCCGCCCCTACAATATGTGGAAAACAAGGTTTTTCAATAGTATAAGGATGCCCTGCGGCATCCTTATTTGT
>NZ_JAJUJR010000445.1 GCF_029265225.1 Sedimentibacter sp. | reverse complement strand
TCCGACGGCCGGGTAATTTTCCGTCGCGAGAGAATCCATAAAACATGCAGCCAGCCTGCCAAGCCCTCCGTTTCCAAGACCAGGATCCTTTTCGATGCTGTAAAGCTCTTCCAGGGATACATTGTATTTTCTTAAGGCTTCGGAAACTTCCTGTTCGATTTTCAAGTTGTACAAATTGTTTCTTAGCGATTTTCCTGTAAGAAACTCCATGCACAGGTAATATACTTTTTTTTGTTCATTTTTTGTAAACTGCTTTAAAAATTTGTTTCTTTTTTTCAGCATCAGGTCCCTTATAACAATTGAAAGTGCCCTGTAAACCTGAGTTGAGCTGGCAGAATGGGGCTCAGTGTTCCAGTATCTTGAAATTTCCTCATCAATCAGGGTTTCCATGAGTTCTGCATTTATTTTTTGTTCCAACATTATTTTTCTCCCTGGTTCAATAAACTCTGAAACATGTCAAAATATTTCTCAGCCGATGCATTCCAGCTGAAGTCAACATTCATGACTGCTTCAACAAGTTTTTCCCAATCCTCTTTGTCTGAATATACTTTCAGCCCTCTTTTTATTGTGTCGGCAAGTACCTTTGCGTTTTGCTCATAGAATGTAAATCCGTTTCCCGTACCTAGGCTGCAGTCGTGTATTGAGTCCCTGAGCCCTCCCGTTTCCCGCACAATTGGCACAGTACCGTAACGGGATGCAATCATCTGAGCAATTCCGCATGGTTCGCTTATGGAAGGCATAAGAAGAAAATCTGATCCGGCATAAATTTTTCGTGCCAGGTCTGAATTAAAGTCAATTCTTACTGCCACCTTGTCATGGTAGCGGTCCTGAAGGGACTTGAAATAAAGTTCGTATCCCCGGTCTCCTTTTCCAAGTATAATGAACTGCACCTTTTCTTTTAACACTTCTTCGATTCCGTGTATGATAAGTTCAAAGCCCTTGTGTTTAACAAGCCTTGAAATAATTGCAACAACAGGTATGTTTTCATCCTGTGGAAGTCCTGCAAGCATCTGCAGGTTAAGCTTGTTAGGATATTTTTTCTTTATGTCTTTGCTGCTGAAATTCTCAAACAATGCGCTGTCTGTTTCAGGGTTGTAAGAATCCGTATCTATGCCGTTTAAAATTCCTCTTAGTTTATGAGAATTGCTGCTTATTATTTTGGCAAGGCCATGGGCAATGGAATCATCCATGATTTCCCTGGAGTAGCTTTCACTTACCGTGCTTATTATGTCGCTTGTTTCCAGGGCTCCTTTAAGGAGATTGATTGCACCGTTGTATTCTATGATTGATTTTTCCTTTCCGTGGATGTCAAATACATCCTCGGCAATGTTTAAATCATAAATTCCCTGGTATTCAATGTTGTGGATGGTGATTATTGTCTTGATATTTTTGTAGTTTGTATAGTTTGAATACTTTGTCCTGAGATATACAGGAATCAGTGATGTCTGCCAGTCGTTTGAAAGAATTATTTCAGGCATGAAGTCAATCATTGGCAGAACAAACAGCACTGCTTTTGAGAAAAATGCAAATCTTTCGCCGTCATCATAATGTCCGTAGCATTCACTTCTTTTGAAATAGTATTCATTATCTATGAAGTAATATGTTACATTGTCTTTCTTTTGCTTAAAAACACCGCAGTACTGCTGTCTCCAGGCAAGGGGCACCGTGGTTTTTCCCATAAACTCAAAGCTGCTTCTGTCTGTTATGTTCTGGTACAGGGGTATTATAACCCTGATGTCTATTTTGTCACCGTATTTCTCTGAAAGTGCTTTGGGAAGAGAGCCTGCAAC
>NZ_JAJUJR010000281.1 GCF_029265225.1 Sedimentibacter sp. | reverse complement strand
CGAAGGTCTTGAAGCAACTGAAATATTTAAGCTCTTTGCCATTTCTCTTACTTCCTGCTTTGATATGCCAAGTTCAGCCAATGGACTTACAACTCCCAGTTCTCCCAACGCTTTTACACCGGGCCTGTAAACTTTCAGGTCATCTGCATTTGTACCGTCAACAACATATTTGAGATCATTGTTCTTTGCAAATTCAGTTAAATTTACAAACAATGATTTTTTGCACAAATAGCATCTGTTCACGGGATTTTTCAATATTTCCTTGTTTTCAAATTCATTTACCTGAATTATTTTATGTATGGCTCCCATTTCTCCTGCTACTTTTTTAGAAACCATAACGTCAGAAACAGGATGCAGTCTTGTTTCAAAAGTTACGGCATATACGTTTTTGTTTTGTTTTTTTCCTGCTTCGCATGCCAGTTTTAGTATGAGGCTGCTGTCAACTCCTCCTGAAAAGGCAATACATACTCCTCCTTCAACAAGATTGTTTATTTTCTCTTCCAATAATAAAAATTTATTTTCCATAATTCCTCCCATAATGTTATGTCATTTGCATATTTTTCGAACAAACCGTACAACCCTGCAAAACAAATGGTTTTTCCAGTCCGCAGCTGTCAAGAAGCTCAGCATCGTTTAATATTTCTTCTGATTTTCCGTCGGCAATAACCCTGCCTTCTCCTATAACAATTGTTCTTTCGCAAACATCAAGAACCATGTCCAGGTCGTGAGTTGCAATTATTTTAGTGTGTTTGAATTCTTTCAATATGTTTATGAGCCTTCTTCTTGCTTTTGGGTCAAGGTTAGATGAAGGTTCATCCATGAGAAGTATGTCAGGCTCCATAGACAATACACATGCTATTGAAACAGAGCGCTTTTCTCCGCCTGAGAGCTTGTAGGTTGGTCTGTCTGACAAATGTGATGCTCCAACAATTTCAAGAGCCTTTTCCACTCTTTTTTTAACTTCATTTTCAGATAACTTATAATTTCTCGGTCCAAAAGCAACATCATCATAAACAGTGGTGCTGAACAGCTGATGGTCCGGATTTTGAAATGTAAAACCGATTTTTTGTCTTATGGCAGGAAGAGTGTTTTTTGTAAGTGGTATGTCGCCTATTCTTATTTCTCCGTTGTCAGGAAACAAAATTCCAACCATTGACAAAAGAAGAGTTGACTTTCCTGCACCGTTGCTTCCCACAACAGCCACTGATTCTCCGTGATGGATTTCAAAGTTTATACCGCTTAGTGCCTTCTTCCCATCAGGGTATGTGTAATAAACATTGTCTAAAATTACTTTATGATGACTCATTAAAATGCTCCTGTCATAATGCTGCCAATAATTAGCGGCACATTGTTAAATCTGACTAAAACTAAAAATACAATCCACAAAATCAAATACGCGTAATCTTTATGATGTATTATATTTTCGCCCTTATAATACTCTCCCCTGTATCCTCGCAAGCACATGGCGCTGTAAATTGATTGTGCCCTGTCGTAAGTGCGCATCAACAGCTGCCCCAAAAGCGTTCCCCACAGCTTGTGATTAATTCCTTTTTGTCCCGGCGCCCTTAAGGAATAAGAAGTACTGATGTTTGAAAATTCTTCAATCAGCACATATGTGTATCGGTACGTAAGCAAAAAAATCATTATAAAAATTTTCGGCACATGCATGCTGCCAAGAGCCTTTGCCAGATCATCCACTGATGTTGTTGCAATTAAAAGCATTCCACATATTACTGATAATGTGCTTTTAATTATGAGGCTTATATATGATAAAAGTCCTCTTGATACAACTACATGTCCAAAAATCACTGCAGTTTCTTTGTCAAGTATGGGATTTGAAATTCCAAGCAACAAAATAACAGGCAGCACCAGTATGGTTCGTTTGAATACCGGCAGAAATTCAATGTCTCCCAGGTTGAACACCAGGACAGGATAAATCGTCATGGGAATCATGGACATGATTTCATATTTCCCAAATGATACTACAGTTAAAATATAAAATAAACTGACCAGCAATTTGACCGAAGGATTCAGCCTGTGAATCACTGTGTTTTTTTGAGCTGTTTCATCGAAATATCTTATACCATACATGGATTTTGTTATTTTAGTCATTTGTTTGTCCCGTTATTGAAGTCCTTGCTAATTATTTTCTTTAATGTTTTTATTAATTTTTCTGTATTTTTTCGAAATCATTCCTATGAATGCAGCAAATATCAATGTAAAAATGCTGCCTAATATTCCTGAAACTGAAGTTCCAAGCTTTTCCGTAGCATTAGTTTCACTGTCAGATTGAAAATTGTAATCCGGAAGAAAAGAAATCTTCTCCTGAACGTT
This sequence comes from Sedimentibacter sp., assembly GCF_029265225.1. Taxonomy (GTDB): domain Bacteria; phylum Bacillota; class Clostridia; order Tissierellales; family Sedimentibacteraceae; genus Sedimentibacter. The sequence goes on along the minus strand of NZ_JAJUJR010000281.1, from coordinate 1,329 downwards.
TTGAAAAAACTCATGTATCATGCTGCTGCCATCAACCTCGTCTATACCAACTATTTTTCCTATTGACCATTCAAGACCGTCAGGACTGCCGGATGCATACCATGATGCAACCCCTCCTATAACAAGGGCAGAGCATAGAATTAAAACAGTTATTTTTTTATTGGAATGATTTTTCTTTTTGTCCATACTGCCGTTTTCAAGAAGTTCAGGGCGTGCGTTCCACAGAAACGTAAGCACAGCAGCCGTCAATAATCCTTCAATTATACCTATTGCCAGGTGTATGGGCTGCATGAGAATTAAAAATGTACCAAAAGGAAGTTCAGTCTTTCCGGAAAAAAATGTTTCAAGTACAACAGCAAATGAACCAAGCTGAAGTCCGGCTGCAGCTGCAAGCACCGATCCGATGAGAATTGTTTTCTTTGACATTCCCTTTTGTATTATTTTTTTGTAAATAAGAGGATATGCAACAAAGCATGTGAAAAATCCCATGTTGAATATGTTGCATCCAAGAGCCAGCAGTCCTCCGTCTGCAAAAAAAAGAGCCTGAATTGCCAGAATTGAAATCAGTGTCAAAAATCCTGCATGAGGTCCAAGAAGTGCTGCCAGGAGAAGACCTCCTCCGATGTGGCCGCTGGAACCTGTTCCGGGGATTGTAAAGTTTATCATCTGTGAAGCAAACACAAATGCTCCCATAACCCCCATCAATGGAATCTTTTTTTCATTTTCAACCAGTTCTGTCTGCACCCTTTTAACAGAATATGATGCAGCTCCAGCAGAAGCCGCCCACATTGCTCCGCCTGTTGCAGCCGATATGAGGGCATCAGCCATATGCATATTATCAGCTCCTTTTAATAGGCAATTCATTTGCCTAATATAATTCAAAATAAAAAACCACAAAGTATGCTTGTTCTCAAGCAATAAAACCTTCGTGGTTTGATGTCATAATCTTGGTCTTCCAAAATTTAATATCGTCTTCAGACGACTTTTTAAATTTTAGCAAATTATATTATTCTTGTCAACATATAAATGAAACTCAGCTTAAACTACTTGTTTATATCTTTGCATGTAATTATGAAGTTATTAAGATTGTCAGACATATATTTGTTTTTGTGGTATGCCAGGTAAAAATTCCTTGTGAGCTTAATGTCTTTTATTTTAACTGCATGAAGTTTTTTGTCTTCTATTTCTTTTCTAACAAGCATTTGTGAAATAACAGTAATACCCTGTCCGCTTATGACAGCATTTTTTATGGCTTCTGAATTGTTGCATATCCATTTCTTGTTGATTGTTATTCCCATGCTTTCGATTTTCTTTTCAAAAAGTTCCCTT
>NZ_JAJUJR010000059.1 GCF_029265225.1 Sedimentibacter sp. | reverse complement strand
GTCTTTAAGCATTCTCAAATCATCAATGTTTTTCTTATTTATTACTGCTAGAACTCCCTGACCGTTAACTGTATCTGCTGCAGAATCAAAAACATTGTCTGTGCAGAAAATCATTTCAGCATTTATTTTTTTTAGTTCTTCTTCAACACTCTTTACTTCACTTTTATCCAAGGCACTTTCACTGAATAATACAAATCTTATGTCTGCTTTTTCATTTATTGCTTCCCGCACAAATTTAATTCCTTCAACCACAAATGAACTTTCCTGGTCCCGAAATTTCTTTGTGTTTAATGAACGTACATACTTGATTTTTAAATTATCCCTGCTTGTGATCAAATCCATGTCTTTATCGCTTTTCACTGATTTTCTTAAGGTTATCGTTGTTTCCCAGTATTACCACGATGTCGTCTTTTTTGATTATTGCATCTGATGAAGGAACAATGTTTATACGTTCACCAGTCTTGATTGCAATTATTGTCATGTCTGTAAAATTCAGTTCCTTCAATGACTTTTGTTCCCATTCTTCCAGAGCTACAGTTTCAATGATGCTGTAGTCCTGAGAAAACTCTATTACGTCCAGAATATTTGGAGTAACCAGACCAAAGGCAACACGCATGCCCATGTCCCTCTCAGGATAAATAACCTTGTCTGCTCCTATTTTCATCAGAAGCTTTCCGTGAATTTCGCTCATGGCCTTAGCTATAACTGTTGGAACTCCTGCTTCTTTTGCTATGAGTGTAGCCATTATGGAAGCTTCCAGGTCAGAACCTATTGCAATAACTGCAACATCAAAGTTTCTGATTCCCATTGTTCTGAAAGATGGTTCATCCAGAGCATCCATTTGGACGGCATGTGCCACATATTCAGAAATATCCTTTATTATATCCGGATTCTGGTCTACAACCATTACGTCATGTCCAAGTTTAGAAAGTGTTTTTGCAACGGAAGACCCGAATCTTCCGCATCCTACTACTATTATCTGTTTCATGTTATTCTCCTTAACCAATAATTACCTTTCCTTCAGGATAAGTATAATTTCCTATATTTTTATTTTGTTTTAAAAACGCATATGCAACTGTCATAGGCCCAACTCTTCCTATAAGCATTACAAGTGAAAGTATAAGCTTTCCTGCATTGCTCAGGTATGGAGTCAACCCTTTGGAAAGACCAACTGTTGCAAAAGCTGATACAGTTTCAAACAACATATCCAGAAAATCAAAACCCGTGGCTTCTTCTGTTATTGCAAGAACAAATGATACTATTATTACAAGCATCAATGATATCATTAATATGGCTGCAGCTCGTATGGTTGTATCAGGCGTTATTCTTCTTTCAAAAACCTCAAAATCTCTTTTGCCCTTTACAAGGTTATAAAAAGATACTATGAGAACCCCGAAAGTTGTTGTTTTAATACCACCGGCAGTGGATGCCGGAGAACCTCCGATAAACATTAAAAATATCGTAAAAAATGCAGTTGACATTCTTATTTTTTCAATTGGAATGGAATTAAAACCAGCAGTTCTCGGATTTACAGCCTGAAATATTGAAGCCTGTATTTTACCCGACAAACTTAAGTTGCCCATTGTTTCGGGATTATTGTGCTCAAGCGCAAACATCATTATTGTTCCGCCTATTAATAGTATTGCTGTAATCAATATTACAAGTTTTGAATGAAGGGTGAGCATGTGGAATTTCTTTGTCTCGTAAACATCCCAGAATACATAGTAGCCGATACCGCCGATAACAATGAGCCCGCAGACTGCAAGAGTTATAATCGGATTGTCTACATAGTTGATCATGCTGTTTCCAATAAGGTCAAAACCGGCGTTGCAGAAGGATGAAACAGCATGGAATATGGAAAAACCAATTCCTTTTGTCACTCCGTAATCTCTTATAAACACAGTGGAAAAAAGTATTGCTCCAATGAGTTCAATTACAAATGTGAATATGAGAATGTTCTTTGTCAGTCTTACAACTCCCTGAAGTTCGTCAACATTTCGCTCTTCCATAATGAAGACCCTTGTTTTCAATGACATTCTCTTTCCGATGAAAAATGATATCATTGCTGTCATTGTCATTACTCCAAGCCCGCCGACCTGTATAAGAATCACAATAACAGTCTTTCCAAATACAGTCCAATGGGAAGCAGTATTAACCACCACAAGCCCTGTTACACATGTAGCCGATGTAGCCGTAAAAAGCGCGTTGACAAAACCCACACTTCTGCCGCTTTGTGAAGCAACAGGCAATGTGAGTAGAGTTGCTCCTATTAAAATGATTGTAGCAAACCCAAGAAAGAAAACCATGTATGGATTTCTTTTGATACTGCTTACAATATTATATAAATCTTTCATTTTTATTTTACCTCTTATATCATAAAATGCACAAACTTAAACGGATTTATGCATAATAGTATGTCATTAGATTATAACACTTTGTTTTTATTTTTCAACATAAATTTATTTAATTGGCTAAAGCACATTATGTAGGGGCGGGTCTTGTGTCCGCCCGGTTTGATTGAAATTTTCATTATCAGCGGGAGAACACAAGGTTCTCCCCTACAAAACTGGGATTTCATTGGTTAAAGCGTGGGCATAGCGCAGTCTCAATCACCAATTTATCAGCTCACTATCGTTCGCATAAATTGGGATTTCGTTGCGTTTGGCCTACCACAACTTTTCCTTCCCTACGGTCGGAAAAGATTGGGTTAGGGCATAAAAAAAGACTGCATTTTCACAGTCTAATTTCGGCTATTAATTTGCTTTTACTTGCTGTACTAGGCTTGTGAATCCAGCTGGATCATACACTGCCATTTCAGACAACATTTTTCTGTTGATTTCAATGTTGTTAGTTTTCAAAAGATTTATGAATTTGCTGTATGACAAACCGTTTTGTCTAGCTGCAGCATTGATTCTTGCAATCCAAAGCTGTCTGAATTCTCTCTTTCTTAACTTTCTTCCTACATATGCGTAAGACAGTGATTTCATTACTGCTTGGTTAGCTGTTTTATATAATTTACTCTTTGCTCCGTAATATCCTTTAGCAAGTTTCAATACTTTTCTATGGTTTTTCTTAGCATTTACAGCTCTTTTAATTCTTGCCATTTTGTTTTCCTCCTGTGTCCAATCTTATTAATATGGTAGTATTTTGCTGATTCTGTCCATGTCTGCACTTGATAACATAGTGCTTTTTCTTAAGTTTCTTATTGATTTAGAAGCTTTTTTTCCTGTAAAGTGGTTCTTACCAGCCTTAGACCTTTTAATTTGTCCACTTCCAGTTTTAGAAAATCTTTTTGCCGCTGATCTGTTAGTTTTTACTTTTGGCATAACAGTTCCTCCTTAATGTTATTTTTTTGGTGCTAAAAACATAGTCATGTTTTTGCCCTCAACTATTGGTAATTTGTCTATAGTAGAATATTCAGATGTCATCTCAGCAAATTGCATCAATACAACTCTTCCTGCATCCATGTGTCCGAGTTCTCTTCCTCTGAAGCGCACAACTACCTTTACCCTGTCGCCATCTTCAAGGAATTTCGACGCATTCTTTGCCTTAACTGCCAAGTCATGTTCCTCAATATTCGGAGTCATTCTGATTTCTTTTATATTGATTACTTTTTGCTTCTTCTTGGATTCTTTCTCTTTTTTAGCCTGAGCGTACTTGTATTTTCCGTAGTTCATGATTCTGCAAACCGGTGGTTCTGCAGTTGGTGACACATTCACCAGATCCAGTTTCTTGGTTTCGGCAATCTTCAATGCCTCTTTTGTACTGATTACGCCCAGCTGGCTACCATCAGAGTCAATGACTCTTACTTCCTTTTCACGAATTTGTTCGTTAATTTGAAGTTCTTTTATAATTTACACCTCCTAAGTATAAACTTAAACCTATTTCCTGCTTTATTATTTATAAAATAAAAAAGACAGCCCAATCACCGCTATCTTAAACAACACAAAATTAGTGTATGTATTTATTAACCATACTGGCAGTAATAATAACGCCGTAAGGTGAGAAGCGGTCACTTCTTCTTGATTCCTTATTTAGTATATACAACATAACAATAATTGTCAACAATTATTTATTATAAAATGTCATAAGTTTTTTGGTTATGGAAATGATAATTTCATCATCAGTATAGCATAACGTAATGAGGAGGTAAAATGAAAAATAAATATTTGTTTTTAACAATTTCTTTTATTGTATATAATATTATTATTTTAATAGTATCAGATAAATATTCCATACCATTGATATTTTTTCTGCCCATGCTTTTATTTGCCGGATTTATGATAAAGTCCATGACAAAAGCAGGCAAAAAAAACGACAACAGCTCAAACATGTTTCCGGAAGAATCAAATGAAACTGTATCTTCCACAACTTATTTTGAAAAAAAGAAAACCGAAGAGCCAAAAATTCAAATTGGCTTTGATGATGTTGCAGGTCTTGAGGAAATTAAGGACGATTTGATGGATGTCATTGATTTTTTAAACAATGAAGACAAATACAAATCTATGGACGCAAAAGTTCCAAGAGGAATACTTCTGTACGGACCTCCGGGAACAGGCAAGACGTTAATAGCAAAGGCCATTGCAGGAGAAGCAAAAGCAACATTCATATATTCAAGCGGCTCTGAATTTGTTGAAAAATATGTTGGTGTGGGAGCCAAAAGAGTAAGGATGATATTTGAAAGAGCAAGAAAAGAAGCTCCCAGCATCATATTCATAGACGAAATAGACGCTCTTGGTGCCAAAAGAAACTCTGAAAGCAACAATGAAAAAGACCAGACATTAAACCAGCTTCTGATAGAACTTGACGGCTTTAACAATACGAGCAATGTTATTGTTGTTGCTGCAACCAACCGAATGGATTTGCTTGATGAAGCTCTCTTAAGACCTGGACGTTTTGACCGTAAAATTTATGTTGGAAACCCAAATTATTATTCCAGGTTAAAAATCCTTGAAGTACACACAAAGAACAAACCTCTTGACAAAAAAGTTATGCTTAAGGACATTGCAACCAAGACTCACGGTTTTTCAGGAGCACAGCTTGCAAACATTGCAAATGAAGCTGCTCTTAAAGCAATTAAAGACAAAAGCAAAAAAATAAACAGCGAAAACTTTGAATTTGCAATAGAAAAAGTTGCTGCAGGACTTGAAATCAAGCATTCAACAGTTTCTGAGAAAGAAAAAAGAATAGTTGCCTACCATGAGGCAGGTCATGCTGTCGCAGCCAAAATTCTAAACATCGACAAGGTTCAGAAAATATCCATAATACCAAGAGACAAGGCTTTGGGGTATGTTTTGAAGTTCCCAACAGAAGACAAATACTTATATACTAAAAAGGAACTGTGCGACAAGGTTGCAGTACTTTTAGCCGGAAGAGCATCCGAGGAAATATTCTTAGGTGAAGTATCAACGGGAGCATCCAATGACATAAAAGAATCAACAAACATAGTGTATGAAATAATCTGCAGCTACGGAATGGGAAAAAACACACAGAACACATTCATTGATGAAAGGGTCTTCAAGTATTATCTAGACAGCATAAAAGATGAAGTAGCAGACATGATTAAGGAAGACTATGAAAAAGCACTTCAAACCATAAAGGAAAACAAAACAATTGTTGAAAAGGTGGCAGAATTCCTCATTAAAAATGAAACAATGAATGCCGAACAGCTTGATGAGCTAATGGAAGAGACTAAGAAGAAAAAAGCGTTAGTCTAAATAAAATGAAGAATTAAGAGTTAAGAATTAAGAATTAAATGAAACTGGACGGCAAAGCCGTCCAGTTTTATCATCAATTCTTCATTCTTCATTCTTAATTCTTAATTATTTCAAGTAGTCCATTGGCTGGGTTCTTACACCGTTGATTCTGACTTCAAAGTGAAGGTGGTTTCCTGTTGAATATCCTGTGGAACCAACTGCTGCAATTGTTTCGCCTCTTGAAACTGCTTGTCCCTTGCTTGCATATAATTTTGAACAGTGGCCGTACAACGTTGCGATTCCGCCGCCGTGGTCAACGATTATATAATTTCCGTATGAATAATGCCATCCTGCATAAATTACTACTCCGTCATTTGCAGATACAATTGCTGTTCCATAAGGAGCTGCTATATCTGTTCCTCCGTGACTTGTCCAAACTCCGGTTATAGGGTCAGCTCTTCCTCCGAAGTTTGATGTTACCCTGTATTGTCCCGGAACAGGCCATGCCATTTCACCGCCTGCATATTCAACTGCACGCTGAGCTGCTATAATATCTTTTTCTATTTGTGCAGACTGCGCTTCCATCGCAGCTTCCTGTCTTTGTATTTCTGCCAAGTTGCTTTGAAGTTTTGACATGTATGATTCTTTTGAACGTGAAGCAACTTCAACTTCATTTTGCTTTACAGCCAGTTCATTTATGACTTCTGTAAGCTCGAGCCTTTCTGCTTCCTGAGAAACTTTGAGTTCTTCAACCTGCTTCTTTTGTTCGCTTATGCTTTTCAACAAATCAATATCACTTTCAACTATCAGCTGAATCATGTCAAGTCTTGTGAGTGCATCAACCAGGTCTTCAGAATTCAATATAACTTCCATGTAACCTGATGTTCCTTGTTTGTACATTACTCTCAATCTGTCTTCCAAAATTGTGTTGTTCTTGTCGATTTCATTGTTAAGTTCATCGATTTTCTGTTCGGACTCAGCTATCTTCATGGTTATTTCCTGTTTTTCAAGCTCATAACTGTCCGTTTCCAATGTCAAGGCTCTGATTTCACCATCTAAAACATCTATTTCCTGCTGTACGCTTCTCTTCTCGCCTTTAAGAGCATCAGCCTGTTTTCTTATATCAGCAATCTGTTTTTCTATCTGCTGCTGCTTGTACTGCAAATCTGCAATACTTCCCCCTGCCGCAGCCGGAAATAAACTTAATACAGTTACCATCAGCAAAGTAAAAGCTACACTTTTTCTAAACATTGCACACCCCTATACACTCAAGAATTTTTTCAACGAAACAAGGCTTCCTAATATACCAATGCCTATTCCTATGGTTAAAAATATTATTATCAAATCGTTGAGAATCATCTCAACTCCGACCATGTAGCCGGATATTCCCGATAAAAGCGCCACATAACGTCCTGCAAGATAGTTGATGATGTAGTTGTATCCAAGTGAAATTATTAAAATTGCCACCAGGGATCCAATCAATCCAAGCAAAATTCCTTCTATCATGAAAGGTCCTCTCACATATCCGTTTGTTGCTCCGATATACTGCATCAGCTCTATTTCCTTATGCCTGTTAAGCACGGTAATTTTTATTGTGTTGGAAATAATGAAGATACTTATCAACAAAAGCATTATTATGAGTCCTGCACCCAGCTTTTTTACAAATTCAGCAATTTTTATGAGGCTGTTTACAGCATCCTTGTAATATTGCACATCCTCAACGCCTTCAAAAGTCTCAAGCTTTGAAATAACCTGCTCAGACATGGAAACATCCTTGAGCTGTACAATATAAGTGTTTGGCAGAGGATTCACCCTCAGCCCTTCCAGGAGAAACGCATCTTCTCCCCAGTCTTCCTTAAGCTTGTCTAGGGCATAGTCCTTTGTCTGGAAAGCAACTCCCAGCACACCGTCTATTTCCTTGAACGAGTCGCCCATTTCCTTTATCTGGTCTTCACTGACGTCATCATCCAGGTAGACCGCTATTTCATCAAATGTTTCCTTTGTCACCAGTGCAACATTGTTCACATTTAAAACCACTATTAGCACAAATCCAAGTATTATCAATACTGCCGTAACAGATCCGATGGAAGCAAGCCCCATCATTCTGTTTCTCCACATGCTCTTTAATGCCTGCTTGAATATATATTTAATCTTCTTTGGGTTCATTTGTATATCCCCCTGCTTTGATATCTCTGATAATGACTCCGTGTTTAAGCTCAATGACTCTTTTCTGATAGCGTGTCACTATTTCCCTGTCATGAGTTGCCATTATAACTGTTGTCCCTCTTTTGTTAATTTCAGTGAGGATTTTCATAATTTCCTTTGACGTTTCAGGGTCGAGATTTCCTGTAGGCTCGTCCGCAATTATGGTTTCAGGTTTGTTGATGACTGCCCTGGCTATGGCAACTCTTTGCTGCTCACCGCCTGACAGCTCGTCCGGATAATATTTTGCCTTGTCGCTTAAACCTACCATGCTCAGCACCAGCGGAACTTCACGCCTTATGCTCTTTGAACTGCAGCATATCATTTCCATTGCAAATGCCACATTTTCATAAACCGTCATCTTCGGAAGCAGACGGTAGTCCTGAAAAACAAAACCTATTTTTCGCCTGTATTCAGCAACATTTCTTTTTCTTATTTTGTTTATATCAAGCCCGTTGTAATTAATGATTCCTTCACTTGGAGAAATTTCTCGAAGCAACAACTTTATCAGGGTACTTTTTCCTGCACCGCTCTTTCCTACAATGAATATAAATTCGCCTTTATCTATTTTTAAGTTAATATTCTTAACTGCTGTAAATTCTTTTTTATATGTTTTTGAAACGTTATTAAATTCTATCACTGCTCCACCTCTTACCACTTACTATTATATAACACATTTTGACAAAATTACAACTATTATTATTCTATTTTACTTTATTTTTGCATAAAATGAAATGTTTATTTTTGGCTATACCAAAAAATTTTGACATTTAAAACCAGAACTTTTAATTATGCATAAAAAAAGATAAGTTCTTAAAATCAACGACACAGAAAGGCTTATGCTTTTAGCATAGTTACGTTTCGTTGACTTAAGAACTTATCTTCAATTAATCTTATAATTTTTAACTCTTAACTCTTAATTCTTAATTGCATTTAGTTTTTGTATTCCTTTTCCAATACAACCTTTTGAGGAAGTTCTTCCATATCTGTCTTAACTACCGTGAAAGGATATGTAAGAATCTGGGCAGTTACATCACCGGGTTTCGGATCAGTATATTCCGCATATACAGTCAGAACCTGTTCTCCATCTTCTTCACTTAAAGTAAGTTTGTCAATTTCAACGTCATATCCGGCTGTGCTCTTTTCGCCTCTTGTAACAACAACATAAATTTCATCATTGATTCTGCATACCAGGGCCTTTTCCTTCATCCTGTAATTTGGCAGAACCTCGCTTATTTGTCTAGGAATATTTTCCGGTTCAATGCTTTCAAAGTTCACATCATGTGCACCCTTTCCTCTGAAGTATCTGAAAAAAAACAAAAGAGCCGCTATAAATACAACAATCGCAACTGCAGTAACAATTTTTTTCATAAACATCCCCCTATATATATATTTCTTTATATTTTATTCTGATGTTTATGTTTTATGCTAAGATAGACACAGTTTGTTTACAAAATGTGAGAATAAAGTATTTGACATCCAAGCTTGTCTTTAAGTATAATTTTATATAAGAAAGGAGTTGAAAATATGTCTTGCGATTGTAATGAATTTCAGAATTTAACAGCTAATTTGCAGCTTTTGAACAAAAGCATACTGGATATTGTAACTAAGCTGGATGAACAGACTTCCATGCTTAACAGAGCCGTATTTAAATCTGCAACACATTGCGGTTGCATTGAAATACATGCAACTAAGCAACTATATTCACCGTCTAAAACACTGGAGGAAAATCAGCTGGACTTGGATACTCATGTAGAAGGAAATCTATGTCCTAAATGCAGGGATAAAATAGAGGAAGAAATGGGTGAACTATTATTTTATATTGCGTCCATGTGTGAAGCCCTTGATCTTGATTTTGAAAGCATAATGGCTAAGAAATTCGACCATCTTAAAACTTTGGGGATATACAACCTCCTTTAGTCAATAAGTATGAATAATTAGTAATTTAGATATATAAAAAATTAGTTTTGCCTTAGTTCAGACTATTGACAAACCTAATTTTCCACAAATAGTAGGGGCGGATCTTGTATCCGCCCGTGTTATTAATTCAATAAATTTTGTTATCTTCGGGAGGACACGAGGTCCTCCCCTACATTTTTGAAACAAAGTTGTCAGTATCCTAGCCTATTGTTACCAGCGGGTCTCCGGTGCTCACTGTTGTCGATTTGGATGTATGGATTTTATTTATAACTCCGTCCTTTGGAGATACAATTTCATTTTCCATTTTCATTGCTTCAAGAATTAAAATAATGTCTCCGGCCTTTACGGTCTGTCCTTCTGTAACCTTAATATCCAGAACAGTTCCTGGCATAGGTGCTGTCATAAGTTCTCCTGATACAGGGCCTGCAGGTGCTTTGGGAGCTGGTGCTGGTGCAGGAGCCGCTTGAGGAGC
>NZ_JAJUJR010000327.1 GCF_029265225.1 Sedimentibacter sp. | reverse complement strand
TGGTGTAAGTTATGTTAACTTACACCAATTAATTGATATTTTACTTACAATCCATTTTCAGTTCATTGACAACTTTGATGCCCTGTTCATTTATTTTACTGCCACCTCTGCCTTGGGATATTTTTACCAGACCAAGTGTGCTCAAGTCATTTAATATATTTCTAACTTCCTGTTGTGTAAGGTAACTTCCGTTGTTCTGGGCGTTTTCGGATATGGAATGCCTTCCCAGGGGTATTTGCTTGACATATGCGGAGTGAAGGATGTCAAGCACAAAAATGTAGTCATCAAGCTTATTTCCTGCAAGCTGCTTAAGTAGACTAATATCAAGGTTGAGTTTTTCATCTTTTTTGTTTCTTACTTTAGCAAGACCATTATGAAAACTTGTTGGCAAATCATCATAGTCAATATATTGCTTACCCAGGTAAGTCAGGTATTCCACATAGTTGTATAGTTCTCTTACATTGCCTCTCCAGTAATGAGAAACAAATGCATTTTTAACCTGCGGAGACAGAATGAAATTTCCTCCAAGTTTATTTTTTATATACTCAAACAAAATCATTATGTCGTCTCCCCGTTCTCTCAGTGGAGGGATGTTTATAGGTAAAGTGCTTAAACGATAGTAAAGATCGCTTCTGAAAGTTCCCTGGTTAACCAGCTCCTCCAGAGTTTCGTTTGATGCAGCTATGATTCTTACATCGACTATAATTATTTTGTCTCCTCCCACATGCATTATTTCGCGTTCCTGAATAACTCTTAAAAGTTTGATCTGAAGGGCTGGGCTCATACCTTCCACTTCATCCAGAAATATTGTTCCCTTGTGAGCAAATTCAAATAAACCAAGTTTTCCGCCTCTTTTTGCTCCGGTGAAAGAGCCTTCTTCATATCCGAAAAGTTCGCTTTCAAGCAGGTTGTCCGGAACCGCTGCGCAGTTTATTGCGATGAAGGGAAAATTCCTTCTTTCTGACAGGTTGTGAATTGCATGAGCAAAAAGTTCCTTTCCTGTTCCGCTTTCCCCTGTTATAAGCACGCCTGAATTGTTGCCGGCCATTCTGCTGGCTATGTCGCATGCCTTTTTAATAGCAGGGCTTTCACCTATTATATCGTCAAACGTATACTTTGCCTTGTGTCCCTTGTTGAGAAGCTGAATACGAAAATTCTGTTGCTTAGATTCTTCTTCGGAAAATTTCTGTATTGTGGCAAATGCTCCAAGATACTCACTTCCTCTCATTATGGGTGCAACTGTAGCACTGATATCCACACCCTTGAATTTCACCAGGCGATTGACAATTTTTTTTTGCGTTAATCTGCATTCGGCAAATGGAAGAAAAGGATATGCCAATTCAGCTTGGCTGTCTATAGCCTGTTCCTTTGAAATTCCTGTAATCTCAACGGATTTTGAGTTGCATGCAAACACAACATCCTTGCTTGTCACTCCAATTATTCCATCATCGATGATTTCCATGAGTATTTCAAACTGACTTTCCATTTGAAGAGAACGGTCAAAAATCTGCTCAAAGCTGTAATTGCTTGAGGCTATGGATTTGAAATATTCCTTGAATGCTTCGCTTTCCAGTAAATAATCCAGTTTAAGCCTAAGGACTATTTCAACAATGGTTGTAGTATCCAATACACGTTGTCCTAAATCAATTACAGTTTTTACAGTATCCGGAACATATCTGCTTTCTCCGACAGTAACAGCAAGCTCGCAGTACTTCACAGGAGGAGAGCCGGGATAGTAAGGGATAAAGTTGATGTGGTTCACACCAAGCTGCGTCAGCCTGGTTATTGCTTCTCGTACCATCTTTTCGCTGAGATTTACAAACAATGCGTCTGAACCGCTCGGAATTCTCATGAGGGTATCTATGGATTCTTTTTTATAATTTACGGCTATTTCAACCTTTGGTATGTTGCTTGGAATATATTTCTGATAGTCTAGTATGCTGTTGAATGCATCGGTGGTTACAACATAAATATCTGCATCTCCAAGATATTTGATGGAACCATCCAATGCACTGTACGTGCTCGTGCTCACAAGCTCTCCGAACAGCTCCTTTATCTGGCTTTCGTAAAACAATGAAGCAGCGTGATCTAAAGTAATAATAGAAATCCTTTTCTTAATGATGCTCACCCTCTCTAAGTATTATTTTAATGTTAAGGCTTTTTTTACAATATGTCAACATGCATGAGAAAATTGTCAAAAAATAAACAATTATTATATAAGTGATTCTTTGGCATAACAATTGCATTATTAATATGTGTTAATTAATTTTTTATAATTGCATTAATAATTATATTGGTTTATACTAGCAAAAAAGACAATATAATTTAAAAGATATTGCATGAAAATTCAATTGAGGAGAAATCGAATGGAAAGAGAAATAAAAAATAATACATTGTATTTTGACGGTTGTAATACAGTTGAACTGGCAAAAAAATATGGCACTCCGCTTTATGTTATGAGTGAAACGGCTATTGTGGAAAAGTGCAGTGAAATAAGAAATTCGTTTTTAAATAAATATAATAAGACAAGAGCTGCCTACGCTTCAAAGGCATTTTTGACTTTGTCCATGTGCAAAATAATTGAAAGAGAAGGTCTCTGCATGGATGTTGTTTCAGGCGGGGAACTTTACACGGCCATGAAGGCTGATTTTCCTGCAGAAAAAATTGAATTCAACGGAAACAACAAATCCGTGGAAGAACTGAAGCTTGCCATTGACTACAACATTGGAAGGATAATAGTTGACGGACTTGATGAACTTGATCTGATTGAGGAAATATGCAAAGAAAAAGGAAAAAAAGTAAATATTCTTTACAGAGTTACTCCCGGAGTTAAAAGTGATTCCCACGACTATATCGTAACAGGCAAAAAGGATTCAAAATTTGGCATACCTCTTGATGAAGAAGTGATTTTCCCAGCCATAGAACATGCAATAAAATCTCCATATGTAAATTTCATGGGATTTCATTTCCATGTAGGCTCTCAGCTTCATGACAATGAATCTCATCTTAATGCATTGGATATAGTTCTTAAGCTTATAAAGGATACAAAAGAAAAATATGATTATGC
>NZ_JAJUJR010000185.1 GCF_029265225.1 Sedimentibacter sp. | reverse complement strand
TATCAAGTATCTAATATTTTAACACAAAAATGGCTTGTTTACAATATCCAAAAACATGTAAATATTTCTCAGTTTAAAAAATTTCCTGCTTGGAAGGAATAGCTATAATCAATAATTTAAAAATTCTTGCTATACTATATGATATTGGTATAATATAGAGACAACTTAAAAAATAACCAATTGGAGAAAATATGAAAGAAATATTGATAACTAAAAATGAAGAAGGACAAAGGCTTGACAGATTTCTTAAAAAGTATCTCAACAAGGCAAACCAGTCATTCATTTATAAAATGCTCAGGAAAAAAAACATTAAACTGAACAATTTAAAGGCAGAACCAGAAGAGGTTCTTAAAAAGGATGACGTGGTTCAGCTTTATTTGTCTGATGAAACTATTGATAAATTCAGGGAGAAAAAAAGACTTATTGAAACTGAAATTCACTTCACACCGGTTTACGAGGATGATAATATTCTTGTTGTCAACAAACCCATAGGCTTAAGCTCTCAGCCTGATGAAACAAGTGCAATTAATCTTGTTGATGAAATTAAAATGTACCTGGATGCAAAGGAAGAAAACATAAGCTTCACATTCAAGCCGGCAGTATGCAACAGGCTTGACAAGAACACATCAGGACTTGTGATTGCAGCCAAAAATTATGATGCGTTAAAACAGACAAACAAGGCTATAAGAGAACGAGCAATCAAAAAATACTACAAGGCCAAAGTGCACGGCATCATAAAACAGGACCTGGAGCTGAAGGATTTCCTCATAAAGGATGAATCAAGGAACATGGTGAAAATTGTAAAGGAACAAAAGGAAAATGCCAAGACAGTAATTACAAATGCTCATCCTTTAAAAACTGAAGGCAACTTCACATGGCTTGAAATAGAAATCGAAACAGGGAGGGCTCATCAGATAAGGGCTCATTTGTCTTCCATAGGACACCCCATAGTAGGAGACAAAAAGTACGGCAGGAAAGACGACGAGAAACATCAGCTGCTCCATGCCTACAAGCTTGTTCTGGGAGGATATGAAGGAGAGCTTGAATATCTGAACAACATGGAAATAATTTCAGATGTCGCTGAAAGGAAAATTTTGAAGCTATAGGGAGGATTCATGAAAATAATACTTGCAGGGAAAAATAATGAAATAATGGACATAGGTGAAAATGAATCACTTTTTGACTTGCTTAAAAGAATCCACAGGAATGATTACACAAGGTATCTTGGAATAAAGGTAAACAACAAGCTTCAGGACCTTCAGGGAGCAAAGTTCAAGGAAAACGACAAAATAGAATTCATTGACATAAGCGACAAGGACGGCCACAGAATTTATGTGAGGACGTTGACGCTGATTTACATAAAAGCATGCAAGGATATTTTTGACCAAATTGACGTGTGCATAGTCAATTCACTAAGTAAGGGTCTTTACACAGAGCTAAAGAACAAACAGCTTGTAAACAGCCAGCAGCTTGAAAATATCAGGGCCAGAATGCAGGAAATCATAAACAACAAAAGGCCCATTAATTCAGGACTGATGAAAGTTGAAAAGGCAATGGAAATTTTCAAAAAACAAAATCTTGAGGATAAAATCGAGCTTCTTACACAATGGGACAAGGAAGACATAAGAATTTGCGAACTGGACGGTTATTATGATACTTTTTACGGATATCTTGCTCCCAACACGGAATTTGTAAAAGAATTTGATCTGAGGCTTTTTTATCCTGGCATTTTATTAAATTATCCCACAAGGGAAAGCAACTTTGAAATTCCTGAATATATTGAACAGGAGAAACTTTCCAAGGTTTTTAAAGAAGCTGAAGATTGGGGGAAGATAATGGAAGTTGGATATGTTGGTTCGCTTAACAAAAAAATCATCAACAACACAATCGACGATATGATAAGAGTCAATGAAGCATTGCACGAGAAAAAAATCGCCTACATTGCCGATGAAATTTCTAATGACGACAACATAAAAATAGTTCTTATAGCAGGTCCTTCATCCTCAGGCAAAACCACTTTTGCACAAAGGCTTTCCATACAGCTGAGGGTGAACGGCAAAAAAACTTTTGCTCTTTCTTTAGACGATTATTTTGTTGACAGGGAGCACACTCCAAAAGATGAAAACGGAGAATTTGACTTTGAAACAATAGACGCCCTTGATCTTGAACTTTTCAACCAGCAGCTTTTAAGCCTGATGGCATGCGAAGAAGTTCAAATTCCTACCTTTAATTTTAAATTAGGCATAAGGGAATATACAAAAGAAACTGTGAAGCTGACAAATGACCACATCATCATCATTGAAGGAATTCATGGGCTGAATGACAAGCTTACTAAAAACATTCCACAAAAGAACAAGTTCAGAATATACATAAGTGCGCTCACGCAGCTTAACATTGACAACCACAACCGTATTTCAACCTCGGACCTGAGACTTGTTAGGCGAATTGTCAGAGACAACACTCACAGAGGCAACAATGTCTACAAGACCATGGAGCTTTGGGATAATGTTGTTAAAGGTACAGAAAAATACATTTTTCCTTATCAGGAAAATGCTGATGCCATATTCAATTCTGCCCTTGTTTATGAGCTGAGCGTCCTGAAAAAATATGCAGAGCCTCTTGTTAAGGAAATAAAAAAGGACAGCATATATTATCCTGAAAGGCAGAGACTTTTGAAGTTTTTTAGTTACTTTAAGTCAATAGACGATGAAAGTGCAATTCCAAACACATCAATTTTAAGGGAATTCATCGGAGGAAGCTGCTTCTCTTAATTAAGAATTAAGAGTGAAGAATGAAGAATGAATGTAAAGATTTGTGCAGAGCACAAATCTTTATTTAATTTAAAAAGCAAGTCGGCACAGCCGACTTGCTACCATAATTCTTAACTCTTAATTCTTCATTTTTAATTAATTAAAAGTCGTTCATGTCAATTTTTCTGCGTTTCATTCCAACGCTCAGGGCAAGGCCTATGCTTATCATGTTCACAAGCATGAATGTTCCTCCGGAACTTATGAAGGGGAGGGGAATTCCTGTTACAGGCATGAGGCCCATGGTCATTCCTATGTTTTCAAAAATATGGAACAAAAGCATTGCTGTTATTCCGGTCACAATGAGGGAACCAAATAAATTTGCTGCATGTCTGGCAATTCTAATAAGCCTGTATAATAAAAGAGCATACAGAAGCAAAAGTACAAGTCCTCCCACCAGTCCCAGCTCTTCACCGATGACTGCAAATATGAAGTCTGTTTCCTTTGTTGGAAGATAACCAAGCTGATTTTGAACTCCGTTATACAGACCTCTTCCATAAATCATTCCGGAACCTATGGCAGTCTTTGACTGAATTACCTGGTAACCTGTGTCTTCCGGATCCAGCTCCGGATAAAAGAATGTTACTATTCTGTCTATTCGGTAGTCTTCGTTTGGGGTATAGTCCTTCATTATGAAGTAAAAGGCTATTAGCCCTATCACAAGCATTACAAGTGCCAGAGCAAGGACTGCAATAATGTATTTTCTGTCTATCCCTGAAACAAATATCATGACTGCTATGAAAAATATGAAAACAAGCGCTGTTCCAAGGTCGGGCTGCATAAGAATCAAAGCAACGGGAAAGAAAGCAAAAACAAGAACCTTTATAAGCACTGCAGGGTCGTTGATGTTATCCTTGTTCATGTCTATGAATTTTGCAACAGATATGATTACTCCGAACTTTGCAACTTCTGAAGGCTGAAAAACTATGGGACCAATGGCAACCCAGCTCCTCACGTCTCCCCACTCCGATGCGCTTACAGGATTTATCAGCGCATATAAAAGAAGTATAACCGACACTCCGTAAATGGGAAGGTAAAAGCTTCCGTAAATGTCAGAGTCAATCATTACCAGAAAAAACATCACACCCAGACCAAGGGCAAAAGCAATTAACTGTGTTTTAAGATACGGTTCGCTTCCCGAAGCTTTGCTCATGGTAGCGCTGTTGATTATTATAAAACCGTATACGCACAATACAATAGTGGTAAAAAACAATATAAAATCAAACCTTTTTAGTTTGTTATCTTTCTTGAACATATTAATCTCCGTTTGTGTTTTTTTAAATTATAACATACTTTGCATGAATGCAAAACAAAATTTTATTCTAAAAGATTTGCATGAATTGGTGGTGGAGAGGGGTAAAAAGTTCTTAACAACAGAACAAATGTATGCTATAATGAAAAACAATAGAAATGCACGGCTTGCAGGAATTGAAGCAAGATTACGTTGCCGACGTCCTGGCAGCGGCAATTTGCCATGTCCATTCTCTGAAATCTAGAAGAATTAAGAATTGAATTATTAAATACTATACTTACAAACGGTATAATAATCAAAATGTACTGTTGCGGAGGATATAATGATCAGCTACATCAAAGGTGAAATTGCAAAAAAAGGTCTGGACTACATAATTGTTGACAACAACAACATGGGATACTACATAAGCACGTCCTTTTCCACCCTCAACAGGCTGAAGGAAAAGGAACATGCCATGATACTCACATACATGCACGTAAGAGAAGACATTGTGGCTCTTTACGGATTTCTGACTCAGGATGAAATGGATTTGTTCAAGAAACTCATAACAGTGAACGGAATAGGGCCTAAAGCCGGACTTGCAGTACTTTCAACTTATGAGGCTAACACGCTAAAGGAAATAATTTTAAAAGAAGATGCCGACAGGATGGCAAAGGTTCCGGGCATCGGCAAGAAGACTGCAAGTAAAATTATCCTTGAACTTAAGGACAAGGTTGGAACGCTGGAAAGCCTGCCGGTTGGAGAAGGTTCTTTTGTAAGTACAGGAAGGGATACCTCTGACATTTTAGATGCTCTCATTTCTTTGGGATTCAGCTCCTATGATGCTAAAAATACTCTTGATTCCATGGACATTGAAGGAAAGAGCGAAAATGACATAATCAAGGAAGCATTGAAAAATATTACTAGGCAGGTATTATAATGTTTGAAAGAGATAAT
>NZ_JAJUJR010000290.1 GCF_029265225.1 Sedimentibacter sp. | reverse complement strand
TGTAACATGTCCGAGCCTTCCGTCGTAATAAACGCTGGCAAGGGGCGAACGCCAGTCAAGTATCATTGGAACTTCCCAGTCAGGCCTGAGCAGGGATAATTTGCCGATATAAAACTTCTCGGTTAAGTTTCTTCCTTCTTCCTGAAAGTCAATGCGTGCGAAGTATGGTTTGTCCTTTGCCTTCACAAATCTTTCATAATTTCTTTCAAGCTCATCCAGCAGTCTTGTATGAAGCATTATGGACATGTAGCTGTGGCTTGAATCTGTGGGGTCAAGGTTTGAATATGCTTCCTTGATTTCAGCCTTGTACAAATCCTTGTTTTTTTCCGATGAACCTATGTTATTTTCTATATAATCTACAGTTTCTTCAAGTCTTCTTTGTTCTATTTCATAATCAGGATGATCTCTGAGTGTCATATATCCTCCTTCGGCATTTGTCAGCCGTTTTATATATTAACTTAAATGACACACATGGTCAAGGAGAAACATGGCGAAGATTCAAATAATCAATAAAAGAAAAAAGGAACCTGCATAAGACCAGGTTCCTTGAATCGTTACAACAATTCTTCGAGAATAACTTTTGCATATTCCCAGTTTTTCTTGTTTTCAGAATAGGTCAGTCTACCTTTTTCCGTTATGGTGTAGTACTTTCTTCTTCCGCCCTGGGATTCATCACCCCAGTAGGAGATTATGCAGCCTTCATTTTCAAGCCTTTTGAGGCTTGAATACATTGTGGCTTCTTTAGGTTCATATTCAGCCACAGAACTTGAATGAATCAGTTTGGTTATCTCATAACCATATTTGTCGCCGTTCATCAACTGCTTCAGTATCATAGTGTCAGAATGTCCTCTCAGCAAATCAGAGGATATTTTATTATTCATACTTCCCCACCTATATATTATTTTGCTTTATCTCCCCTAATAATAAAGTTCACATCTATTATACACTCCTGTATATAAACTGTAAACGTTAATCACAATCATGCAGCAGGCAATATTATCCAATTTGAATATGATTGCATTATATTTCAGCCATTTGTTAAGGTAAAATATTTGCAGGATAATGAAGCTTTAAATATGGACGGAAATTTATACTCGTTCTGACTGTACTATTTGAAATCCGTTTATCTCAAAACTCTGTCCATGAGACCCAGGAAGTTTTTATAGCTGATTTTTTCTATGTCATCCTTTGAAAATCCTCTTTCTTCAAGTTTAACAAGCATGTTGTTGCCTTTGGTTATATTTTCAAGACCGATTGTTCCCTTGTAAGCATCGCTTGTGAAGCTGTTTGTCGTATCTCCTTCCAGGTAATCGAAAAAGTCAAAACCAAGAGCCACACAGTCAATTCCAATGAGTTCAACAACATGTTCCAAATGATTTATGAGAAAATCAACCGTCATGTTTTCAGGCTCGAAACTTATAAACTCATTGAAGGAATTCATGCCTATTAGCCCTTTCTTTTCCCCTATTGCCTTTATCTGATTGTCTGTTAGGTTTCTAGGCACATTGCACAAAGCCCTTGCGTTTGAGTGAGACGCTATGAATGGCACATCTGTTTCATTGCATATATCCCAGAATGTTTTATCGTTGGCGTGGGAAACATCAAGCATTATTCCAAGGTCATTTATTATTTTCACTGCTTCCTTTCCTTTTTGTGTAAGCCCTCTTCCCGGGTCACCCTTAACACCTGTGGCCAGATTGTTCTGCTCATTCCACGTCAGTGTTGCATGTCTGAAGCCAAGCCGGTACAAGGCGTATATGTCATCAACTTCTTCACCTATACAGCTTAATCCTTCCAGCCCCAGCATGACAGCAAGCTTATCATCCTTCATGGCTGTATAAAAATCATCTGTGCTGAGCATAACCTTTAAAAAATCTCTGCTCTCCCACAACTCACAGCTCATTGCTTTTATGCTTTCAACAAGTCTTTCCTTTGGTCTCTGGTCATGAGGAGGGTCTGCCCATATTACAAATATCCCTCCTGCCATGCCTCCTGTTTTAAATCTTTCAAGATGGTCACTTCTTATGATGTCTTTTCTTCCCAATCCCCTTTTAATTGTTACATCTGTCCAAATATCGCCATGTATGTCCAGAAACATAATTTCCCCCCGATACTGTAATTTACATTAAATTAAGCAGATTGCCCATGAATATTCCAAGATAGTTTCCTATTACATATCCGAAAATTCCAGCAAGCACTATAGGTCCTATGAGTTTGTTCCAGCCTTTTGCTATGGCCATGGCAGCTGCTGTTGTTGGTCCGCCTATATTAGCATTTGAACAGAGAAGAATTTCCTCAAGTGAAAAGTGAAATAATTTTCCGAATATTAATGAAATTATCATGTTGATAAGAACTATGACACCTGTGAACACCAATAAAAGCGGTGCCTGAGAAATAATAACAGGTATTGAAGCAGGAACTCCTATTACAACAAGGAATATGTAAATCAAGAATGTACCAAGTTCCTGTGCACCGTGAATGCTGCTTATAAATCCGGGAGCGTATGTAGCCAGCAGCATTGTGAATGTCGTTATTAAAAGATATTTGTTTCCTAAGAATCCGTTAATCAAATTCATCAGAAAATTGCCTTTTGGTATAACACCGGACAGGAATGACGCAAGCGCCGTAGAAATCCATACTACAACAAAAGCAATTGCAACTGCAAATGATATGTCTTTTAATGAAATGTCTTTTCTTCCCCAGTACTGTGCAGCAAGTGTTTCTCCTTCTTCCTTATTTGCATTTTCAGCTACCGCATCAATGTGCGGATGTTTGAAATTCTTAAGAAAATATCCAATTGAAGGAATCGCCAGCAGCACAAAGAAATAAAGTGCCATTAAAAGATTGTCGGCAACTGTCAACGCCGATATCCATTCCTCGCCTGTACCGAATGATTCAGCCATGGCAGCAAAGTTTACGCCTCCGCCTATGTATGAGCCAGTCATCATGGCTGCCATCTTGTATAAGTCCGGAATATAATTTTTAAGCAGCATGAAAGACAGGAAAACACCCGCTATTGTTCCGATGGAACTGAGCAAAAACATGATTAATACTCTTCCGCTTTCTCTCCATATTTTCTTGATGTTGGCATCAAATAATAAAAGCGGAATAGCAAGCGGTACAACATACCCCCAGACAACGTCGTATGTGGGAGCTGATGTAGGAATAACATTAAAATTGGCCAAAAGCATGGCAGCAACCAAACCGATTATGGCACCGGTAACCTTTGAAGCCCAGGCATATGTCTGTTCAAGATAAATGCTTATGGCAGCAATACCAATGAGAATAGACCACAACGCCCACGTGTTGTCAGCACTGATTAAAGTATTCATAATAACCTCCTTCAGTTGATTTTTATTTTGTTCATTTTATTGAACATTTACTATATTATATTTTGATGATTTGAGTTTATTACATCATAAAGGACATTATAAGAAGTTTAAATAATAAAGACCTGCCGTCAAAGACGACAGGTCTTACTTCATAAAATTATAAAACTCTTTCAGCTCTTGCTTTTTTTCATTTGAAAGCTGTGTTTTTTTGATTCCCTGAACAGCACCCTCCAGTGCAT
>NZ_JAJUJR010000109.1 GCF_029265225.1 Sedimentibacter sp. | reverse complement strand
CCCTTTTTTTAATGAAGAGTTAAGAGTTAAGAATTAAGAATTAATTGAAGCAATCAGTTTGTGCCTTATTGCAGCATTTAATTTTTCACTCTTCATTCTTCATTCTTAATTGCTTAAAGAATTGGCTGCATGTTTTTATCCAGCGCATCTATTTTCATTATTGAATGATATTCTGCGGTGAAGCCTCTTTCTTCCATTAGCTTTAAAAGCTCATCAACTTTCATGCTTCCTGTTTCTGTTGTCAAGAATACGGCTTCCACTGTTATTTTTCCTTCTGAAAGTTTTTCAGACTTCAGATATTTTATATAATCCAATGTGTTTATTTCTTTAATTACTGTTTTGTTTTTCTTGTTCTTTTTCTGCCTTGGATACACAAGTCCCGTCTGGAGCATTTCCTTGAACAATTCGTTGAGATTGGCTGCATCCATTGTTTCTGATTCAAGGGTTATTATATATTCTGCATAGGCGCATCTTGACATTATGGATTCCTGCTCGTCAGTTTCCTTTGATTTCTGAATCTGCATTTCCTTGGGCAGCACTTTGTTAATCTTGCTTACAAACACATCTGGATCAACATGTTCATTGAATTCAAGTTCAAAATATTCACCAATGCTTTCAGTTCCCAGCGACAGAGGATAGCCAAAAGCTGTCTTCATATGTGGGTTGAATCCTTCGGAATATTTTGCAGGGAGATTTGTTCTCTTAACAGCCCTTTGTATGAATCTTAAAACATCCAGGTGTGAAATATATTTTAAATTTCCTGTCTTGCTGTACTTATTTATTAACTTGCACATGAGGGCATGCACCTCCTAATAATCTATGGTTCACGCCGCAGTTCACACATTGCTGTCTGCAGTCAGGTGTTGTTGTGTATCCCATTGCCTTTTCATATTCGCTAACAAGGAATTTTTTGTCAACTCCTATGTCAATGAAATCCCAAGGAAGAACTTCCTCAAGAGATCTTTCTCTTCTTCCGAAAAAGTCAGGGTCTGTTGAAGTTTCTTCGAATGCTTCCATCCACTTGTTAAAATCAAACATGTCGTACCATCCGTCAAAACGGCATCCTTTTTCCCATGCTCTTATAAGTGCAGCTGAAAGCCTTCTGTCTCCCCTTGCAAACACTGCTTCAAGGTAGCTTAATTTAGGCTCATGGTAACTGAAAGAAACTTTTTTGTCCTTGATTTCCCTCTGCAGTGATTTAGCTTTGTCGTAAAATTCCTCCATGCTGTCCTGCTTAACCCACTGGAACGGTGTGAAAGGCTTAGGCACAAAGCATGAAGCACTGGCATTTATTTTTAAGTTTCCTTTTATGTCTTCCTTTGGTCTCTGGAAGAATTTATCCTTTACCTTGTAGGCAAGTTCCTTTATTCCAAGAACATCTTCCATTGTTTCTCCCGGAAGGCCTATCATGAAATAAAGCTTTACTGTTGACCATCCGAGATTGAATGCTGTTTCAACAGGTCCTAATATTTGTTCTTCCGTAAGATTTTTGTTTATTACATCCCTCATCCTTTGAGTGCCAGCTTCAGGTGCAAATGTAAGTCCTGATTTTCTTACTTCCTGAAGTCTTTCAATTATGTCAAACGTCATTGAGTCAAGTCTCAATGAAGGTAGAGAAATGCTTACATTTTGATTTTCATACATGTCAAGAAGCTTCAGTGTAAGGTCCGGAAGACATGAGTAATCGCCGGAACTAAGTGAAGTAAGGGATATTTCATCATGTCCAGTTGAATTTATTAGTTTTTCAGCTTGTTTTACAAGAGTGTCTGCTTCTTTTTCCCTTACAGGTCTGTAAACCATTCCTGCCTGGCAGAAACGGCAGCCTCTGGTGCATCCGCGGAAAAGTTCAAGTACAACACGGTCATGAACTACATCAATATAAGGGAGAATGCTTTTTTCAGGATAAAAACCTTTGTTCAAGTCCCTGATGATTCTCTTGGTGATTGTTTCCTTTGCATTTTCATTAAGAATCTTTCTTCCCTTTACAGTGCCGTCTTCATTGTATATTTCCTCATAGAATGAAGGAACATAAATTCCATCCAGTCTTGCTGCTTTTTCAAGAAAAACAAGTCTGTCAAATCCGTTTTTCTTTTCATCTTCATAAAGCTTCAAAAGTTCAGGGAGAAGCTCTTCAGTTTCACCTATTGTAAACAGGTCAATGACTTCATAAAGAGGTTCAGGATTGTAAGCACACGGTCCTCCTGCAATAACAAGAGGCATATCATTTGTCCTGTCCTTTGACCTTACAGGGATTTTTCCAAGATCAAGCATGTTCAGGATGTTTGTGTAGCTCATTTCATACTGAAGAGTGAAACCCACAAAATCAAATTCCATGAGTTCATCCTTGCTTTCAAGTCCGTAAAGTGGAATGTTGTTTTTGCGCATTATTTCTTCCATGTCTGTCCATGGAGCAAAGACTCTTTCGCACCACACATTTTCCATGCTGTTCATGAGATGATACAAAATGTGCATTCCCGTATGTGACATTCCTACTTCGTAAACATCAGGAAAAGCAAAAGCAAATCTTACATTTACATCTTCTTTGTTTTTAACAACAGAGTTAAGCTCGCTGCCCACATAACGGGCAGGTTTTTCAACCTTCAAAAGCTCTCTGTCTAACTTTTTCATATCTATCATAGTATTTCCTTTCTATATTATATAACGCCAAGAAATTTTCCATGTTGTAAAAGATTAAATATGATAATATTTTTAACTTTATTGACATTACAATTCATTTAAATTCTATATATTTTATCATACCAATTATTAAATGACAACTTATAAAGAAAATTTATTTGTAAAAAGCTTGAAATATTGTATTGCTTGAAATATTATAGTATTTGAATACATATAGCGGAGGTTAAAATGAACTACGAAGAATCAATAGAATTCATTCATTCAACTTACAAATTCGGTTCCAAACTAGGACTTGAAAATATTACAAGACTTACAGAACTTCTTGGCAATCCACAGGACTCTTACAAAATAATCCACGTTGCAGGAACAAACGGAAAAGGTTCCACAAGCAACATGATTCATGATGTATTAATGGCCTCCGGATACAAGACAGGACTTTTCATAAGCCCTTTTCTTGAAGAATTCACAGAAAGAATACAAGTGAACAAAAAACATATAGACAAGGAATCCCTTGCAAAAATAACCGGTCTGGTGAAGGAAAAAATTGCAGTGATGCTTGAGGAAGGATACAATCATCCAACAGAATTTGAAGTAGTCACTGCCATAGGTTTTAAATACTTTCAGGAACAAAACGTTGACTTTCTGGTGCTTGAAGTAGGTATGGGAGGAAGGTTTGACGCTACAAATGCTGTAAAAGACACCCTTGTATCCGTCATAACATCCATAAGCTTCGACCACATGGAGTATCTTGGAGACACCCTTGAAAAAATAGCATTTGAAAAAGCAGGAATCATAAAGGAAAACTCAAGCGTTGTAATATATCCACAGGCTGAAAATATTGTGAAGACAATAAGTGATGTTGCTGAGGAGAAAAATTCAAAAGTATTTCTTGTTGACATGAACAACATAGAAAAAACAAGGGGAAATCTCACAGGCCAGTGGTTTAACTACCTGAAAAAAGATGTGTTCAGCCTTCCTGAAACAAAAATGAATTTCCTGGGAGAACATCAGCTCTACAACGTGCTAACGGCACTTCGTGCCCTTGAAATAGTAAGGCTGTCAGGATACAACGTAACAGAAGAATCAATAAAAGAAGGTCTTGGAACATGCCGTTTTGCAGGACGATTTGAAATCTTGAGGGAAAATCCGATAATTGTCCTTGACGGCGGCCACAACATAAACGGCATTGAATATTTTTCTAAGGCTGTGAAGGAAAACTTCAAAGAAAATAAAATCACTTTGTTTTTTGGAATGCTTAAGGACAAAAACCCTGAGGAGGTTCTTCCATTTATTATTCCTCTTTGCAAAAAAGTTTACACTTTGACACCTAACAATCCACGTGCCATGAAGTCGGAAGATCTGGCATCTCTCATCAGACAACATTATGAAATTGAAGTTGCTCCGCTTGAAACATATGAAGAAACAATACCTCTTTTAAAAAGTGCAGACAAAGATGACATCATAGCATTTGTTGGTTCCCTTTACATGATCGGGGACATAAGACAATTAATAAATAAGAATTTATAAGGCTTTTACAAAAAAGGAAGAACATAATCTGTTAGGTTGATGACAAAGTAACTTTCGACGTTGTCATTCTGAGGGCTCAGCCCGAAGAATCTCAGGTTTTCAATAAAGATGAGATCCTTCACTATCGTTCAGGATGACAGCGTCAGGGTTTGTCAATAATCTGACATAATCTGTTCTTCTCTTTTTTATATTTCACTACTTATTAACCATACATGCTTCAGAGTCAACACATGTTGATTTTATCACTTATAAAGCTTAAAATATCCTGCCTGATTTTTTCATTTTTAAAGTTTTTTCTAATAACATCTAAAATGACGTCATTTTTCAGCTGCTTATTTACAAGGGATTTTTCTAATTTTTGAAAATCTTTGGTTTCAATGGAGTCTGTAAAGATTTTACAATCTATAATTTTTCCGTCGGAAAGCTCTAAATTGATTTCAAAGATTCCCCAATCAAACTTATCCTCAAATACTAATGAAAAATCAGGACTTTCTGAATAGTTCCACTCCCACGAATCATACTTTTTTACATACTCCGCTGCATCAACTGTATTATGGTTTAGAATGATTGTTTCAGCCTCTGTATTGTAAAACTCATTGAAGCTGGTCATCAGTGCAGTTTTCAAGTTCTCAATGGTCATTTGCGGATTTAATTCCTTCAGGTTGACAACTCTTGATATTACAGAGTCAATTCCTTTTGATTTGAGTTTTAAAGGAGACACAGTTAAATATCCGGACAACTTGTCTAAATCAACATCTACAAGCAGAGTTCCATGATGACAGCTTTTCCCTTTGTCACTTATAAATGCATTTCCTGAAAATTTTCGTTCATTCACAAGTAAATCATTCCTGCCATTAAAGCAGCTTTTGATTCCAAATTTATCAATAGCATTTATAATCACTTTTAAATTATTTTCTACATCATAATTTTCATCAGATGCAATGAACGTGAAATTCAGATTTCCAAGATCATGGTATACGGCTCCGCCGCCTGACAATCTTCTTATGAGGAAGACATCATCTTCCTTAAGCTTCTTAACGTCACATTCCTTATAAGGATTCTGGTTTCTTCCTATTACAATTGTATTTTCATTTTGCCACAGAAACAATATTACTTCATCAGGCTCACTGCAATCCATAAGCCATTCTTCTACTGATAAGTTGAATTTAGGGTCAAAGGATTCTGAAAGATATATTTTAAATTTATGCAAAATGTATTCCTCGGCCATCAATATTCAGCAATGCTTCATGAATTGACTCAGCTGTAGTAGGATGAGCGTATATTACGTGTGCAGCTTTATCAATAGTCAAACCTGAAGCTATTATGTTGCTGATTGTACTAAGCATGTCAGTAGCATGAACACCAACTATTGTTCCGCCTATGATTTTTCTTGTTTCCCTGTTCGCAATAAGTTTAACAAAGCCTTCTGTTTCTCCCATAGCCTGCGCCTTACCATTTGCCATTAACGGAAATTTTCCTGTAATGTAATCAATGTTTTGAGCACCTGCATCTTTTTCATTTAATCCAACATGTGCAACTTCAGGCATTGTAAATATTGCACTTGGTATTAAATCATAGCACATTTCACTTTCAATTCCGTTTATATTATCTGCTGCCACAATTCCTTGATGGGAAGCTATATGAGCTAACTGTATTTTATTTGTTATATCACCGATTGCATATACATTTGGGTTGCTCGTTCTCATATGAGAATCAACCATTATGCCGTTGCGTCTTTCATTAAGCTCTACCCCTAGCTTTTCTAAGTCTAAGGATTCAAGATTTGCCTTTCTTCCAACAGCCATGGCTACTTTATCACTGATAAGATATTTTGATTCATTGTTTTCGCTAATTTCAACAATTTTTGTTCCATCTAATGCAGATTTAATAGCTGATGCCTTAGCACTCTCATAGATATTGATTCCTTTTTCAATGGCAGATGTTCTGATTACTTCTGCTGTATCAGCATCCATATTATTTAATATCTGAGGAAAAAATTCCACTACATTTACCTTAGTGCCTAAAGCATTATAGATAAAGGCAAACTCCATACCTATAACTCCGCCGCCAATGATTGTGAGTGATGATGGCACTTCTTTTAACTCCAACAAATCCTGACTTGTAAGAATGTCTTCACTGTCAGCACCTTCAATTGGAAGAATAGCTGTCTTTGATCCTGTAGCTATGATTAAGTTTTGGAATTTAATAGTGGCATCGATGGATTTGTTTTTCACGGCAAGGGTTTCTGAATCTTTCACCTCAGCTTTACCATTTAAATATTCTATCTCATGAACATTCATCAGGTGCTCAATGCCTGAAACCAATGTATTGACTACTTCATTTTTTCTGTTCATTATCTTTTCAAGAGAAAACTTTACTTCTCCTACTTCTATTCCGAAACTTTCAGAACGTCTTATTTTTTCTAAAGCATCAATACTGCTTACCAGAGCTTTTGTAGGAATGCACCCATAGTTGAGGCATGTTCCCCCAAGTCTGTTTTCTTCAATTATGAGTACTTTTTTTCCGCCCTGAGCTGCCCTTATGGCGGCAACATAACCTCCAGGGCCTCCGCCCACAATAGCTACATCGACTTCATAGCTTTTTTGTACAGGCTTTGCAAGACCAAAGGAATAGGTAGGCTTTGATTTCACAGTTTCTGCGCAGCAGGTGTGGCAATCTCATCACTTGTTTTGCAACAGCCACAGGCATAAAGCCCCCGCAATGATGCTGAAACTATAAAAATATCAAAGATAAGGCAGGCTGATGGTCATAACGGTGCCGACGGGCAT
>NZ_JAJUJR010000279.1 GCF_029265225.1 Sedimentibacter sp. | reverse complement strand
GAGGGTTCCTGCACTGAAGGACACATTGCAGATCCTGTTGCAATTCATGACATTGAATTTGAAATAATTGAAAAGGCATACAAGGAAGGCTGGGTAAAACCAAGAAAGACAAAGGAAACAGGAAAGAAGGTTGTTGTTGTTGGCTCCGGTCCTTCGGGTCTGTCCGCAGCATATTATTTAAATGCCGTGGGCCACGATGTAACCGTGTATGAAAGAGAAGACAAGCCGGGCGGACTCTTGATGTACGGAATTCCAAACATGAAGCTTGATAAGAAGGTTGTGGAAAGACGAATCGAGCTCATGAAAAAGTCAGGTATAAAGTTTGTTTTCAATGTTGAAGTAGGCACAGACATAACAACAAATGAGCTGTTGGACAGAAATGATGCGGTTGTTTTATGCGGCGGAGCCAAAAAGGCAAGAGGCCTTGAAGTTGAAGGCAAAGATTTGAAAGGTGTTTGCGGTGCCATTGAATTTCTTACTAACAGCACAAAGAATGTTTTAAAGATCAACAAAGAACACAATGAAGTTTTAAGTGCCAAAGGAAAAAATGTAATTGTAGTGGGAGGAGGCGACACAGGAACAGACTGTGTAGGCTCATCAATCAGGCAGGGCTGCAGCAGCGTGTTTCAGTTTGAAATTATGCCGGAACCACCCAAGGAAAGGGACGAAAGAACAAATCCGTGGCCGGAGTGGCCTAAAAAGCTTAAGGTTGATTACGGTCAGGAAGAAGCCATAAGTCTTTACAAAAAAGATCCGAGAAACTACAACATTTCTACGAAGAAAATCGTAGGAAACGAAAAAGGCGAAGTTAAGGAAATCCATACAGTAGAAGTGTGCTGGACAAAGGATGAAGCCGGAAGAGTCATTCCAAAGGAAATTCCAGGTTCGGAAAAAGTGTGGAAGGCGGATCTTGTAATAATAGCCATGGGTTTTTTAGGACCGGAAGACACAGTAATAGATGAGCTTAAGCTTGAAAGAGACAACAGAAGCAATGTTAAGGCTGAATACGGAATATTCAAGACAAATGTGGAAAAACTGTTTGCAGCGGGAGATATGAGAAGAGGACAAAGCCTTGTTGTTTGGGCTATTCAGGAAGGAAAACTTGCTGCAAGGGAAGTTGATAAATATCTGATGGGAAAAAGCGTAATAAAATAGTAAGTATTGCTATATTAAGTGTAGAAAATAAAACAATGGGTGGATAAATTTCCCCATTGTTTTGTTTTTAACTTTGTTTTTGTTTGACTTCAACGAAAACATGGTATATAGTAAACAAAAATATTGCATAACAGAATGTTGACGGAGGAAATTATGATAAATAATATTTGGGAAGAAAACAAAAGATGCCTGCAGTGCAAAAATCCTGCATGTAAAAAAGGATGCCCGGTTTCAACTCCTATGAATGAAGTCATAGGTCTTTTAAAAGAAAACAAAATAAAGGAAGCAGGCAAGCTTTTGTTTGAAAACAATCCTTTGTCTGTTATAACAGGACTCATATGTCCTCACGAAGAATTCTGCATGGGACATTGTGTCTTGAACTTTAAGGGAAGCCCCATACAAACAGGCTCAATTGAACATTATACATCGGATTATTATTTGAATTCAGTGGATTTTAAACCTGAAATAAATCCTGAAAAAAAGGTTGGCATAATAGGCTCGGGTCCTGCAGGACTTACCATGGCAATTCTTCTGGCAAGAAAGGGATACGACATCACAATATTTGAGTCCCACGAGCAGATTGGAGGAGTTCTGAGGTACGGTATACCTGAATTCCGCCTTCCAAAATCAATCCTGGACAAATATCATGACATCCTCGTAAAAATGGGAGTAAAAATAAGACCCAACACTTTGGTTGGAACCGTAATAACTCTTGATGACATGTTCAGGGACGGCTACAAGGCAGTGTTCGTTTCTACAGGCACATGGAAGCCTAGAAAACTGAATATTCCCGGTGAAAGCCTGGGTCATGTGTACTATGCCATTGATTACCTGCGAAGCCCGAGCACACATTATCTCGGAAAAAAAGTGTGTGTAATCGGAGGGGGCAATGTTGCCCTTGACTGCGCAAGAACTGCCATCAGAAAAGGTGCCAAGGAAGTAACTGTTTATTACAGAAAGGGAGAAGCTGACATGCCTTCAAGCAAGGTTGAAATTAATTATGCAAGACTCGACGGCGTTAATTTTGAATTTTACCTTTCTCCTTTGGAAATCAACGATAAATCCGTCAAGTTTCAAAAAACTGACAACAATGATGAGGAAATAAGCTATGATGCAGATTCTGTGATTATTTCCATAAGTCAGGGACCAAGATCACTCATTGCTGACTCAACAAGAGGTCTTAAGCTTGACAGACTGGGTCTTGTTGTCATTGATGAAACGGGAAGAACTACAAAGGAAGGCGTCTTTGCCTCCGGAGATGTGGTTACAGGAGCAAAGACTGTTGTTGAGGCAGTTGCTTCAACTAAAGTGGCTGCAAAATGCCTTGATGAGTATGTAACACAAAAGTACAATTTGAAATAATATATGTAAATAAGTTGTAATGAGTTGTGGGAAAAGCTTAGGAGGTATCTATGGAAAGAGTCATACGAGTTGCCGGTGGTCTTGAAAAAGCAGATCTGGTGCTGAAAAACGGAGAAATAATCAATGTTTTTACTATGAAATTGGAAAAGGCTGACGTTGCAGTGTGTGAAGGAAAAATTTGCGGAATAGGAACATACGAAGGTCTTGAGGAAGTAGATATAAGCGGAAAAATTGTCGCTCCCGGATTCATGGACGGTCACATTCACATAGAAAGCTCCCTTATGCTGCCGTCTGAATTTTCAAAGGCTGTTACAGTGCATGGAACTACAGCTGTAATGACCGATCCTCATGAAATTGCCAATGTGTGCGGAACGTCAGGCATTGATTTCATGATGGAGGAATCAGTTGGGCTTCCCCTGGATATATATTTTCTCCTTCCATCATGCGTACCGTCTTCTCCTTTTGACGAAGGGGGAGCTGTTCTTGAAGCATCTGATTTGAAGAATTATTATTTAAATGAAAAGGTCCTTGGCCTGGCAGAACTGATGAATTATCCGGGAACGGTTTCAGCGGATGAAAAAATACTTGATAAAATAAGAGATGCAAAGGGAAAGATAATAGACGGTCATGCTCCCGGCCTTACCGGGAAAAATCTTTGTGCATACATTGCTGCAGGAGTCATGTCTGACCATGAATGCACGAGCCTTGATGAAGCCATGGAGCGCATAAGTCTTGGTATGACAGTGATGATCAGGGAAGGGACAGCAGCTAAAAACTTAAGTTCTCTTATTAAGCTGTTTGAAAAACCTTACTGCGACTGCTGCATTCTGGCAACCGATGACAGGCATCCTGAAAGCCTCATAAACGAAGGCCACATCGACCACATAATAAGAAAAGCCGTAAAACTTGGGGCGAATCCCATAACAGCGGTTAAAATGGCAACTTACAACACTGCAAGATATTTCGGACTAAAAAACAAGGGAGCCGTTGCTCCGGGATATGATGCTGATCTTGTTGTTTTGTCCGATTTAAACAATGTTAATGTAGATATGGTATATAAAAACGGAATTCTCATTGCAGAAAAAGGAAAAGCTGTCAGTCCATATGATAAATGTGGTGATGCTGTTGATAAAAAAACTGAATTAAATG
>NZ_JAJUJR010000160.1 GCF_029265225.1 Sedimentibacter sp. | reverse complement strand
TTCGGACTAGAGCCTACGGGCATAGTAGATGAGTATACTTGGAATGTAATGGTCGATGTTTACCGCAATTTAAAATTCGGTGAAGAGAGATTATATCCAAA
Source organism: Sedimentibacter sp. (assembly GCF_029265225.1). GTDB lineage: Bacteria > Bacillota > Clostridia > Tissierellales > Sedimentibacteraceae > Sedimentibacter. The sequence continues at coordinate 5,471 of NZ_JAJUJR010000160.1, read as the reverse complement.
TTGATTATTTATAAATTATAAAAACCTGCCAAGGCAGGTTTTATAATTCAAATAAGTTCTTTTCAAATCTTTTTCTTGCATTCCTCACGTGTAGTTTTGCAAGTCTTTCGCTTTCATCCGGGTCATTTTTTGCAATTGCATTGTATATGTCTTTTGTTTCCTTATAAGCATCTATACTCTGGACCGGCCTGTACAAAGAAATTTTTCTAAGTCTTCCCAGATTTTTTGTAACAGAAAGAAGATAACTTTTCAATAGTTCATTGTTGGTCATTTCAAGAGTTGCTTCTGTCCAGTTTCTGTGAAGTCTTTCCATTGAGCTGTAATCATTGCTTTCAATGGCTTTGTCCATGCTGGTGATAATTTCTTCAAGTATTTTTATGTTATGGCTGTCAATTTCCATACAAATGCGCCTTATTGCCAGCCCTTCCAGGACTTCTCTTATCTCATAAAGCTCCTGGGCGTCCTTCATGGATATCTGGCTTACCACAGAGCCTCTTCTTGGATAATACGTTATAAGGCCGTCCTGGTCAAGCTGCTTCAATGCTTCCCTTACAGGAGTCCTGCTCACGTTGAATTCATTGGCCAGGTTTTCTTCTATAAGTTTTTCGCCGGGCTTCAGTTTGTTTTCAAGAATATCCGACTTTATTCTTTGATATACCTTTTCGCTCATTGAAATTTTGGATTTAAAATTTTCCTTCTTGTCTTTGCTTGATAAACTGAAGTATGAATTTCCAATCTCTTCAACTTTCTCAATCAGTTCTTCGTAAGTATGAGTCTTCATTTTCATACAGATTAAAGCTTCTTCCTCACAAAGCAGACATTTCCTTGGTTTCAATTGGATGGCTGCCCTGTTTATCTGATTGTGCAGCTGGTCAAACACATCAATGTCGAATATTCTTCCCAGATCATGTGTATCTTCTATTTCAGCGGCAATTTTTTTTGTTTGGTAAGGGTCCAAGTCCACTGATATAAATCCTTCTCTTCCGGTATTTTTTTCGATTGTTTCCATATGAACTATATTAACATCCATATCCTGCAAAACCTTCATCAAGTGCTGTATTCCAGCCTTGTGAATGTTTGTGTATAGGTCAGTGCTTTTTATAGGTCCAGGCGTATTTAAAGTAAATGATATTAATGTGTATGGGTATCTAGTTAAAAGTTCTATTTGCTTTTTTGCCCTTAATTCTCTTGATTCAAGAATCTCCATTAATGTTTTCATGTTAGAATTAATATCCTTCATAAGTTTCTCCAGTCGTTATTTACCGGCTAATAATTTATCTTACTTGACTTTTCGGATTACATCAATAACCGATCCATCTCTGTATTGTACTATACCTACTATCTTCTCGTCAAACTCTATTTTGTCTGGTTTTCCAGTAAGTTTTTCAGCAATGTCCTTAAGCTCATTTATAGTATAAGTTTTGAGACCGGCTTTTTTGAAATTATCGATCAAGTCTTGTCTCAGAGGGTTTACAGCTATGCCGTAATCCGTTACAACAACATCTATTGTTTCACCCGGAGTACATACTGTAGTAACCTTGTCAACTATTATTGGATTTCTGCTTCTTACAAGCGGAGCCAATATTACAGCCAGCTTTGCACCTGCTGCCGTATCCTGATGTCCGCCTACAGCCTGGCTTATATATCCGTCTGATTTTGAAATTACATTAACATTAAAATCAGTGTCTATTTCCAGAGCACCAAGCATCAGTATGTCAAGATTGTTTACCAGGCATCCTGAATTGTGCCCATTGGCATAAAATCCCGCGTCAACTTCAAAATGCTTTGGATTTTTTCCAAGAGACTCTGCAGCCACAAGGTCAAAACACTGTGTGTCAAACAAGCCTTCCATGAGACCTTCGTCAAGAAGCTGCACAAGCTGTGATGTTATTCCGCCAAGGCCAAAACTTCCTTTAATATTTTGTTCAATCATTTTTTCTCTTAAAAATCCTGTAACTGCAAGAGAAGATCCTGCTGCTCCTGTCTGATATGAGAATCCTTCTTTGAAATAACCTGATGCCAAGATTGCCTTTACAGCATTTTCTGCAATGAGCAGGTCTTTAGGGTTGCTTGTGTTTCTGACTGCACCTGACACTATTCCTTTTGGATTTCCTACTTCGTCTACCTTAACAACATAATCAACCTGAGTTTGATTGATGCTTGCAGGAAGACATGGATATGTTACAAGATTGTCTGTGATAAGGACTACCTGGTCGGCATACTTAGCATCAACCATTGCATATCCTAAAGAGCCGCATGCTGATCTTCCTGAGAATCCGTTGGCATTGCCGTAGTCATCGCAGGCAGGAACTCCTAAGAATGCAACGTCAATTTTAACTTCACCTGATTCTATTGCTCTTGCTCTTCCACCGTGAGATCTGAGTATTACAGGGTTTGGCAATATTCCTTCTGAAATGGCTGTTCCAAGAGGTTCTCTTATACCGCTGCTTTCAATTCTTGTAATTACTCCGTTTTTTATGTGTTCAATCAGCGGACCATGGCATGTACCCAATGAACTTGGAGCTATGCGTAAGTCCTTGATTCCTAATTTTGCAATTACATCCATTACCATGTTTACGATGTAGTCACCGTTTCTGAAATGATGGTGAAAAGATATGGTCATTCCGTCTTTTAATCCGGTTTTGATTACTGCTTCCTCAATGGAATCTATAAGCTTGTTTTTATGAGGCAGGGGTCTTTTCAATTTTGCTCCGGCCTTGTTTCCTTCAGGAATAACACTGAATGGACTTTCGTAGGGTTTAATCTGGCCTATTCCTTCAATGTAAGATGGGATTTCTCTTCCTACTCCGTTTTTAGTCATTTTGTTCTTCCTCCTTGTAAACTCCTGATGCCTTAGCCAGTTCCAGCACTCTGTACGCTCTGTCAACAACAGGACCATCAATCATTTTTCCGTCTAATGCTATAACTCCGCTTCCTTTGCTTTCAGCTTCTTTTATAGCTTCAACCACTCTCACTGCATTTCTGATTTCTTTTTCTGTAGGTGTGTAAATTTTATGAACCATGCCTATCTGTCTTGGATGAATTACTGATTTTCCATCAAAACCGAGCTGTTTAATGAGTTTTACTTCATCCATGAAACCATCGTCATCTTTGATGTTTGTATATACTGTGTCAAGGGCATAGATACCTGCTGCTCTTGCTGCCATGAGAAGATTGCTTCTTGCTGCCAGAAGCTCTATGCCTTCAGGAGATCTTGTAGTCTTCATGTTTGTGACAAAATCTTCTGCACCAATGGCAATTGCAACCAGTCTCTTGCTTGCTGTTGCAATTTCATATGCATTCATTACTCCCAGAGGGCTTTCCACTGCTGCCATGATTTTTGTTGTTCCAACTTCAAGGCCTATTTGTTTTTCAATTTCACCTATCATGTTGTCTACATCTATTATATCTTGTTTTGTTTCAGTCTTTGGCAATCTTATTATGTCCGGCTGTGCTCTTACCATAGCCTCCAGGTCATCCTTTCCAAAAGGAGTATCCAGACCGTTTATTCTTACTACAGTTTCCACATTGCCGTAATCCATAGTTTTCAGTGCATTATATACAAGGAAACGTGCTGAATCTTTTTCCTTCAATGAAACAGAGTCTTCCAGGTCGAACATTATGGAATCCGAACCATATAAATGGGCTTCCATAATATTTGCAGGATTGTTGCCTGTAACATACATCATAGTTCTACGTAATTTTACCATTTATATTAAGCCTCCCAAGTATATTCGTTTATTTCTGCAGCTCTGTATAAAGCTGTCAGCGCTCTGGCTTTGATAACAAAATCTATGGCGCCTTTGTCTGTTGCTCTCACGACTGCGCTTTCAACACCTTCGCTTCTAAGAGTTTCTTCAATTAAATTCTTGACCTGCCTGCCGAATTGCTTCATTACAGTGCTTTGCAGTTCAATTTCAATGCCTTTTTTGTCAGATGGCTCTATGACAATATTTATATCACTGGATTCAACAGTACCTGCTACTCCAACTTTTTTAATTTCCATCTGTCTTCCTCCTTCATAGATTATTTTTTATCATTCTTTATTTTGCCAATTATTGTCTTGGCCTCATCCGAAATTAAAAACTCAAATGTAGTTTGAGGAACTAATTGTTTTAATGAAAGGAAATCATCTGTTCTTAAAAGTTCCCTCACCCTTGAGGCGCTTATTGCTGCTTCGCTGTTTTTAATTCTTGGAATTTCAACAACTTCTATATCATAATCTTTAAGCAATTCTTTCATTGTAAGATTATATTCATTAGTAACGGGGTCTGATTTTTCTTCTCCCACATACCTTCTGTTAATTCCCAGGGCAGGTGCTATGAATTCTCCGAAAATTTTTACGTCAAGCATTGTATGGATTTTTACAATTGCATTCTTTTCCTTCAGAAAGTACGAAGGAAATGTAGAATTTGAAATTATATAATCTTTGCCTCTGTGCACAAACACATTGTCCAGGTGTTTGACACCTTCTTTAATGAGTTTGTACCTTACTTCATTTGGAAAAACCGACCGGTCTTCCCATACAACGAATATGTGAACAACATCGCTGTTTTTTGAAGCAGTTTCAATAAGATGTCTGTGTCCCAGAGTAAATGGATTGCAGTTCATTACAATGCTGGAAATCACTTTTCCATCATGTTTTTGAAGACTAAGTTCCTCTGTGAAATTTTTAATTCCTCTCGGGTCGTTTTCCAACAGCGTAACATAATCATCAATTGTGGTGATTTCATAAAAACCTAAATCCAAAAATAATTTCTTGTTCTTAGGTTTTGTAAAAATAAACAGATGTGTATTGCCTCTGTAATATTGCTCATTCAGCAGCAAGGATATGATTTTATTTGAAAAACCTCCGCCCTGATATTCCGGATCAATCGCTATGCACTTTAAAACATTGCCTGAAATTGAACCTGTTCCGACAATTCTTTCTTCTTCATACATGGCCAGCGTATATTCTACATCCTTTTCAAGAATGAGATTTTGCTTTTGCAAAAAAACATCTACTTCGTTTCTTTCCCTGGCACTGCTTAAATTTATTGTTCTGATTTCAACATTTTGTCCAAACATTTTTTCAACTCCCGGTTTATTCATTGTTTAAATACAAATTGAAATTCCTTCAATCATCCGGAGATTATATATTCCTTTTAATTATCTCATGATGATATCATTACTATAGCTCTCATTATCTGCGGAAACAATGATACTGCCGCTATCATTCTGATTATCTGCAGCACTATGACATCAGAGCTTTCGATACCGATTTCGGCTGAAATCAATGCCATGTCCGATGCTCCTGCAGGTGTTGCAGCAAGCATTGCCTCATCCACAGGGATGCTGTACTTCTTGTTTAATATATATCCAATTGCAAAACATGCTGTAAAGTATCCGACAAGCAGGATTATTGACGGTACTATGAGATACCTCATTTCAGCGGCATCGCTCACAGTAAAGCTGCTTCCTATGTAACATCC
>NZ_JAJUJR010000048.1 GCF_029265225.1 Sedimentibacter sp. | reverse complement strand
GCCACAGAACAGGCAAGTTCCATTGAAGAGCTGACTGCTTCACTTGAAGAAATATCTTCTCAGACAACCATCAATGCTCAAAATGCTAACAAAGCCAATGAGATAGCTGAAAAGGCAAAAATAGGCGCCATTAAGGGCAATGAACAAATGAATCAAATGCTCAAGGCAATGAATGAAATTAACAATTCATCAGCAAATATATCCAAAATAATTAAAGTAATAGATGACATAGCTTTCCAGACAAACATACTGGCTCTCAATGCCGCTGTAGAAGCAGCGAGGGCAGGGCAGCACGGCAAGGGCTTTGCCGTTGTGGCAGAAGAAGTTCGTAACCTTGCTGCACGTTCAGCCAATGCAGCAAAAGAAACAACAGACATGATAGAAAATTCCATTAAGAAATCAGAGGATGGAACAAAAATCGCACAAAATACAGCTCAGGCACTAAATGAAATCGTGGATGAAGTTGAAAGAGTAGCAACATTGGTAAAAGATATTTCAGTTGCATCTAATGAGCAGGCAGCAGGCCTTGAACAGATTAATGTTGGAATTCTCCAGGTTTCACAGGTTGTACAGTCAAACTCTGCAACATCAGAGGAAAGTGCAGCTGCAAGTGAAGAGCTTTCAGGACAGGCAAGCATGCTGAGAGAATTGGTTGGAATGTTCAAACTAAAACATAATGCGTAATAACCTATAAAAAAAGAGATGATTAATTCATCTCTTAGGTTTTTACAAAGTAACTTTGGACGTTGTCATTCTGAGAGCTTGCTCGAAGAATCTCATGTTTTCAATAAAAGATGAGATCCTTCACTATCGTTCAGGATGACAGCGTCGGGATCAGTCAATAGTCTGAGAGATGATTAATTCATCTCAGACTACAGATATATTATTTTCATTATTTTCGGGAGGACACGAGGTCCTCCCCTACATTTATGCTTCTATTTTATATTCTGCAGCTTTTTCGCAGTAGCTGCACTTTTTTTCTTCCTGTATTTTTTCCAGCTGTGGAGCCTTTTCTTCATTATTTACAAAATCGTCCAAAGCAAGCTCTGTGTGCTCCAAACATGAGTAAATTATATTTTCTTCTTTCATTTTATCACCTATATTTCATATACTCGGCTTGATCTGTCCCTGTATGTCATGTCTAGACAGATGCCGGGATTAACTTCTATGCAGTTTTCCTTCAGTATATTTTCAACTGTCTTATACGCCAGCTGCGGAAAATTATTTTCCTTGCTCAGATGCCCCAGAAGAACAATCTCTGTCCCTCTTTTAACCACCTTGCTTATGAGGTGTCCTGCAGTGTCGTTGGACATATGACCAAACTCGCCTAAAACTCTCCTTTTGAGAGGCCATGGGTAAGGCCCTATGAGAACCATGTCTTCATCATGATTTGACTCAACCAGGAGCAGGTCCGAATCCATGATGCTGTTTGTTATATTGTCATTTACACAGCCTGTGTCTGTAACAAGGCTGATTTTTTTATTGTTGTAAAATATGTTGTATCCCACAGGATGAGCTGCATCGTGAGATATATCAAATGCTCTCACTGTAAGGTCTCCGACTTCCACTATGTCATCCATTATTTTTATGTTGTGTGGCTTTATTTCTCCTATGGAAGCGCTCATGGCTTCCCATGTCTTTGCATTTGCATAAATGGGAACATCAAAACGCCTTGAAATTATACCCGCCCCCTGTATGTGGTCCGAATGTTCATGGGTTATGAAAAGGGCATCTATTTTTTTTGGGTCTTCCCCTATATTTACAATTTCCTGCTGGATTTTCTTGCCGCTTAAGCCTGCATCCACAAGAATTGTTGTGTTTTCAGTTTTAATATATTGGCAGTTGCCGCTGCTCCCGCTGTACAACGAACAAAATTTTAACTTCAATTTGTCCTCCCGGTGTTTCTCATTTAATCAGATTTATATTAACATATAAATCTAATTATTACAATTAAATCTTCTTGTTATAATTCAGTGCTCGGCCCGTTCTAATGATACTTTTATATGCATAAAATTTATTATATTATAATTCAGGGGTACGCGATGATTATAAAAATAAAATCTAAATTTCTGGTAATTTTTACAGCAATACTTTTATGTTCAGCCCTTGTGGCAACAGTCTTTCTCAATTCCTCCAGGTCTGTTTCTGTAAATGAAGAAAAAACATTCATCAAGTGGGTTGACTTCAGGGTATGCTATGATGCCATGGATAAGGCGCTGAAAGCCGACATAAGCAGTGTTGATGAAGAAGTCAAGCTGAACTGGATTGAAATACTTTCATATCTGGGAACAAGGTACGGAGGCAACTTCTCCAGATACAAGTCAAAGGACATGGACGTGCTGATTGCCAAGCTTAAAAGCGGTGAAAGCATTGAAAGCCTCACCAAGGACCTGAAACACTACGATTATTACTTTGAAGCATATACAGCAGTGCTTGGGGGATTCGTAGGTCCTTATGAAATTCAGGTTGATGATGAAAACAATCCCGGCAAAAAAATATGGGTGCAGAAATACGGTCTAAAGGCATTTTCTCCCATTGCAGGAGGGTATTACTATAACCATTATGATGACTTTGGAAACTCAAGAAGCTATGGCTTTACCCGTTCCCACCTGGGAAATGACCTCATGGGTTCAGTTGGAACTCCTGTTATAGCAGTTGAAACAGGAAGAATAGAAGCACTCGGTTGGAATCAGTACGGAGGCTGGCGCATTGGCATAAGAAGCCTGGACAGCAAAAGATATTATTATTACGCTCACTTGAAGAAGGACCACCCCTATGTAAAATCCCTCAAGGAAGGTGACATTGTCCATGCAGGAGATGTTATAGGTTATCTTGGAATGACAGGATACAGCCGCAAGGAAAATGTGAATAACATCAATGTCCCACATCTTCACTTTGGAATGCAGCTTGTTTTTGACGAATCGCAGAAGGAAACACTGGCTGAAATATGGATTGATGTTTACAAAATCGTAAATCTCTTAAACAGGAATAAGTCTCCTGTAACATTCAATAAAGATACAAAAGAATTTGAAAGGATTTATGACATTAGGTTCCACAATATGCAGCAGCAATAGCAAAAATTCAGACAGCATTGCAAAACAAGAGCCGCGTGTTACGCGGCTCTCATTGCGATTAATGTTATTTAATATTTGTTTCATCAAGTTTGTCTGAGATTTTTACCATTATGGCAGCTGCCTCAGCTCTTGAAAGGTAATCATCAGGACAGAATAATCCTGAATTCTTTCCTGATATCAAGCCGTTTGTATATGCTTTTTTAACGGCTTCCTTTTCTTTATTGCTTAAATTTCCTAAATCTGAAAATATGGCGCTGATATCAAGGCTGTCATACTGGTGTCCTTCTTCGAAAAGTTCTGACATCATAAGGGTTGCTTCTTTTCTTGTAAGTTTTTCCAGAGGTTTAAGCTCTTCTCTGTAGCTGTCAAGAAGACCTAATTCATAAATTTCTTCCACATATTCAACTGCCCACGGGTGAATATTTGAGGCATCGGCAAAAGGCAATGCTTCGCTTTCACTTATTACATCCTCAGCACCTGCAGTCGGCACATTGGATTCAGCTATTACTTCATTTGTACCAACTTCAGCCACTTCAACTGATTCTTCAGATTTTTTTTCTGTCTTGCTTATGTCAATTGCCTTTCCAAGGAATATGCAGAATTCTTCCTTTGTGGCAGTGTCATCGGGATTGAATGACTGGGATTCACTTATGATGCCCTTGTTATAAAGGTCCATTATATCTTTTCTTGCCCAGTGGAATGCTATGTCGTCATAGACATATCTTCCATGTTCAATGTCTCCGGTTCTTAAAAGCCAGTTTCTTTCAATCCAGCCTTCAGTATTTTCATCGACATATACCTTGTACCAGTAGTATCCATTTTTCAGAACTGGTCCTTCGGTTATTGTTCCAAGCTGATTTACCCCAAGCTGGTGAATGTACGCGCCTGCTGGCTGGTCTCTCAGCTCATATGTTTCTCTTACTCCGTTTGTTCTTACGTAATCACCCTTTTCATACAGGACAATATTGCCGCTGTTTGTGTAGGATGGTGTGGGCACAACCAATGACCTGCTCGGCTTCCCTGAAGATGGAAGATATGAGAAGTCAATGTTGTTGATTGTCTTTCCGTACTCTTGTTCAATTACATTGTAAATCATTTGCTGATATGTATATTTCTTTGCATAGGAAGTGACCATGTTCGGATTGTTGCTTTGAGCCCAACCATTGTATGCCCAGAGAGCAAAGTACCAGTTTTCCAAAATGTTCGGATCCATGTTTCCCACGCTTGACACAGATTGATAAGAACTCATGCTCCATTTGTTCAACAGAACATCCGCCCCTGCCTCTATGTTGTATTGAATATCATATTTCAGTCTTTCAGAGTCATATCCGCCGTTTCTGTTGCTCACCTGCATAAGACCAATGCTGCTTCCGCTTATCTTTGGTGTTCCGTCTGTGTTGTAATGTTCATAGACTGATTCAACTCTTGCTATAGCCTTCAGCAATACTGAAGGAATAGCCCTTTTTTGTGCAACCTCTTCTATCATGGATTCAATTTCCGCTCTAGAAGGGTTAGTTCCTGCAAAAGCCAGTGTGTTAAATGTAAATACAAAAACGAAAATTAATAGAATTATTTTTCGGGTTGTGGTTTTAAATATTTTCATATTTACAGCCTCCCTATATTTTATTTTAACTGCATTAGTTGTTTATCTGAATGCGGTCAATTATGCTTAATATTTCTTTCTTGGTATTTTCCAAAACCTGCGTGGATTTGCTCTCATTTTCTTCATTAATTGAAAAATATACTTTTAATTTTGGCTCTGTGCCCGAAGGTCTGAGAACCAGCCATGATCCGTCTTCAAAACAGAATTTAAGCACATCTGACTTTGGATAGCTCAATTGTTCTGTCTTGCCTGTCACAAGGTTCAATGCAATTCCCATCTTGTAGTCATAAACATATGGAATGTTTTTGCCTGCAATGGAAGTGAGTTTGTTTTCCCTGAAGTTCTCCATGATTGCTTTCATTTTGCTCTGCCCTGAGGCTCCGGCGAATGTAAGAGAAATAGTTTCTTCAATATAATAACCATGTTCCCTGTAAATATCCTTAAGAACTTCCAATAATGTTTTCCCATTTTTCTTATAATATGCAGCCATCTCGCAAATGAGCATGCTTGCGATCACTGCATCCTTGTCCCTGACAAATGTTCCTGCCAGATACCCGTAGCTTTCCTCGTAGCCGAAGATGAAGTTTTTTGATTTCGTATCTTCAAATTTCTGCATCAGTTCAGCAATATATTTGAATCCTGTCAATGTGTCAAAGCTTGCCACATTGTACCTGGATGCTATGGCCCTTCCTATTTCGCTTGTTACAATAGTTTTTACCACTGCTGCATTTTCCGGAATCATTCCCTTTTCGTCAAGAGAACTGAGCACATAGTTTAGCAGCAATGCCCCTGTCTGATTTCCATTAAGCGGAACATATCCACCTTCGCTGTTTCTTACAACAAGACCTACCCTGTCGCAGTCAGGGTCTGTTCCGATAATTATTTCTGCGTTTGATTCTTCTGCTCTTTTGATTGCAATTTCAAAGGCGCTGATTTCTTCCGGGTTCGGCGACTTTACTGTTGAAAACATTGGATCAGGCATTTCCTGTTCCTTTACAACAGAAACATTCATGTAACCCATTTCATCCAGAACCCTTCTCACAGGCATGTTTCCTGTTCCATGAAGAGGAGTGTATATTATTTTTATATCTTTGTCCACATCATCCCTGATGCTTAACTTCTTAACTTCATTTATGTAGATTGTATCAAGTTCATTCCCGATTATTACAATTTTGTCATCATCTTCAGTCGTTAATTTAACATCTTTTAGATTAACCTTGTTAATCATGCTGATAATTTCATCAGCATCCTTAACGACCTGCCCTCCATACTGGTCATAAACCTTGTAGCCGTTGTACTCCGGAGGATTATGGCTTGCAGTTATGACAACGCCGGCCTTGCAGCCGTAATGTCTCACTGCAAATGAAAGTTCAGGCGTTGGCCTTAAGCTTTCAAACAAATACACCTTTATGTTGTTTGCTGCAAAAACAGCTGCTGTCTTGCCTGCAAATTCCTTTGACATGTTTCTTGAGTCATATGCAATGGCGGCACTGATTGTCTCACCACTGTATTTTTTGTTCAGAAAATCAGCAATACCTTGTGTTGCCTTAGCTACAGTAACAAAATTCATGCGGTTTGTACCTGCACCTATTTTCCCCCGCATTCCTCCTGTGCCGAACTCCAATTCCCTGTAGAATCTGTCCTCAACTTCACTTTCGATTTTCTCGATTTTTTTCAGTTCTTCTTTCAAGGATTCATCTACGTATGGACTTTCCAGCCATATATCCAATTTTTCTCTGTACATGACAACACCCCTCAATTTAAATTTATTTTGCTTAAATATGATTTAAAACTGTCTCTTAAATCATCTCTTTTAAGCGCAAAGTCAACCGTTGCTTCAAGAAAACCAATCTTGCTTCCAACGTCGTATCTCCTGCCTTCAAAAATATATGCAAAAACATCCTCAATATTACAAAGGTCTTTTAGACCGTCCGTCAGCTGGATTTCTCCTCCAACTCCTTTTTTTGTATTTTCAAGTATTTCAAATATTTTAGGTGTTATGATGTATCTTCCTAATATGGCAATGTTTGTGGGTGCATTATCAACCGATGGCTTTTCAACCAGGTCCTTTACAGAATACATCTTGTCATTTAATTTTGTGCCTGACACAATTCCATACTTGTTAACATTTTCCCACCCCACCGGCTGCACTCCCAGAATTGTGGAGTTGTATTCTTCAAACATTTCAATCATTTGCTTTAAACATGGCTTTTTGGAATCAACTATATCATCCCCCAGAAGAACTGCAAACGGTTCATTGCCTACAAATGATTTTGCGCAATAAACAGCATGACCAAGTCCCAGCGGGTCTTTTTGTCTGACTGTATGTATGTTTATCATTCTGGAGATTTTTCTCACTTCTTCAAGAAGCTCTTCCTTGTGAGTTTTTTCCAGATTGTCTTCAAGTTCAACTGCTCTGTCAAAATGTTCTTCTATTGAGCCTTTGTTTCTTCCGGTAATGATCAATATATCTTCTATGCCAGAAGCAATTACTTCCTCTACTATGTACTGTATTGTTGGTTTGTCGACTATGGGAAGCATTTCCTTGGGGATTGCTTTTGTTGCCGGCAAAAACCTTGTTCCTAGTCCAGCTGCAGGTATAACTGCTTTTTTAATTTTCATATTCAACCTCGTTTTATGTAATGTTAGTCTCAATTTAAAACAAATCAATAGATTAAGCTAACTTAACCTATTGATTTTGACTATCATTAAGATCCGCTGTAGTTTGTTTTAATGTTTTCAGTTATCAAGGAATCCTTAAGAACGTCCATATGCTCCAGTGACTGTCCTGTTCCTTTTGCTACGCATGATATTGCATCATCTGCAATTGCAACATTAAGTCCTGTTCTCTTACCTATGAGCTTATCAAGTCCTCTTATGAGGCATCCGCCGCCTGTCATGATAATTCCTTTTTCGCTTATGTCAGCAGCCAGTTCAGGAGGAGTTTTTTCAAGAACTGAATGTACAGCATCTGCAATGGATGTTATTGTTTCTTCCAGTGCTTCCAGCATGTCAGATGAAGAAATTGTTAAATTCACAGGAAGACCAGTAACAAGGTTTCTGCCTCTCACTTCCATGTACTTTTCCTCTTCTTCAGGGAATGCCGTTCCAATGTTTATTTTAAGCTCTTCAGCACTTCTTAAGCCGATCATCACATTGTATTTCTTTCTCACATATCTAACTATTGCATCGTCACACTTGTCTCCGGCAATTTTTATTGACTTGCTCACAACTATTCCTCCCAGGGAAATAACTGCAATGTCTGTAGTACCGCCGCCCATGTCTATTATCATGTGTCCTGAAGGTCTTGTTATGTCAAGGCCTGCACCAATGGCTGCAGCAACAGGTTCTTCTATTAAGTAAGTTTTCTTTGCTCCTGCATTGTTGCTTGCTTCCAGGACAGCTCTTTTTTCAACTTCCGTTACTCCGCTTGGAACGCATATTATAACCCTTGGTTTTATTATTGAATTTCCTACTGCCTTCTTGATGAAGTATTTCAGCATTTTTTCTGTTATGTCAAAATCTGAAATTACGCCGTCCCTCAAAGGTCTAATTGCTACTATGTTGCCTGGTGTACGACCTAGCATTTTTCTTGCTTCTTCACCAACCTCAAGTATTTTATTAGTATTTATATCTATTGCAACAACAGAAGGCTCGTTTATTACTATTCCCTTGCCTTTGATATATACTAATACGCTGGCAGTACCAAGGTCGATTCCAATGTCCATTCTGAAACTCATTTTTATCCTCCTGAATTTACGTTTCATATATTTTAATTATTTTTATTCAAAATATACAAATTATACCAATCTGATACAATGATAAAAATTATACCACATTATTTGTATGATTTCAATTTTTTTGTTTTTGCTAAAACAATATTTGCAGGTATTTAAGTTATTATAAATAAAAATGTCTGCTTTTAAACAGACATTTTAGTAATTATTTAAGCAGTTTTTTAATTTTTTGAACAGGATCCAGAAGCTCGCTCAAAGATCTGTCATAGTTCAATGTGTCTATTATGTTTGCTATATATTTTGACATGTCTACTTCAGTGTACCAAGGTTTTTGAAGAAGCTCAGGTTTTCTGTAAATCATGTTTGATGTAAATATTTTTGTAATTATTCCTTCTTCATAAGCTTTGTCGAATTTGTCAAATCCTTCTGTGAACAACCCGAATGAAGAGAAGACATAGACATTTCTTGCTTTTCTTTCCTTCAGCTTCTTTGCAACATCAATCATTGAGTCGCCTGAAGCAATCATATCATCAACTACGATTACATCCTTGCCTTCCACGTTGTCTCCTAGGAACTCATGGCTTATTACTGGGTTCTTGCCGTTTACAATCACAGAATAATCTCTTCTCTTGTAGAACATTCCAAGATCCAGTTCCATAACAGAAGCATAGTACATGCATCTTGTCATTCCGCCTTCATCAGGAGAAATAACCATAAGATGGTTTCTGTCTATTGTTGCATCCGGAACAGTTCTTACAAATGCCTTTATCATTTGATAATGAGGATGGAAATCTTCAAAACCATGAAGAGGTATTGCATTTTGAACTCTTGGGTCATGAATATCAAATGAAATAATATTTTCAACTCCCATATTTGTAAGTTCCTGAAGAGCAAGAGCACAGTCAAGTGATTCTCTTGAAGCTCTTTTGTGCTGTCTTCCTTCATAAAGCATAGGCATAATAACAGTAATTCTTTTTGCCTTGCCGTTCATGGCTGCTATAACCCTTTTAAGATCCTGATAATGATCGTCAGGACTCATGGGAACTTCCATGCCGTACATCTTGAATTTTACTCCATAATTAAAAACATCAGATATTATAAATATGTCATGGCCTCTTACGGTTTCGTTGATAACACCCTTTGCTTCACCTGATCCAAATCTAGGACAAACAGCATCCAGCAAATATGTTCTTACAGGATTTGAACCTTCTGAATATATAACACCATTGTTATCCTGTCTCCATTCTTTCAAATAGTAATCTATCTTTGCTGCTATTTCTTCACAGCCCTTCATCGCAACAATTGACAAGTCTCCAAATGGTTTAGGTTCATTGTACACATAATCATTTATATTCATTTTTTCCTCCTGTTTTAAAACAATGCTTTCATTTCTTTTTACATTCTATCAAAAATTTATCAATTGTCAAAAGAAAGTGCCCGAAATATTGTTAAGTTATCTTAACAATACCGGACACCGGTGGAATTATTTATCACAAGTGTAAAAAAAGACCATCAAAAAAGCGCATGACTTTCCTGTTGTCTGTGCATTTCATCCATATTACATATAAATTTTAGCTATATGTGTAGATAAATCTTCATATGTAAAAGGTTTCTCAATTATGACAGCTCCCTTTCTGGTAAGCTCCTCATAATCTGTCTGTCTTGCATAGCCTGTTATGAAAATGGCAGCAGCATCATTCTTTCTATACTGCATGTGTTCATAAAGCTGTCTTCCTGTCATTACAGGCATGGATATGTCAATCACTGAAAAAGCAATGTTGTTGCAGTTGGAATTGTAAAACTCCAGGGCCTTAACCGGTTCGCTGAATTTCACAACATCATAACCCAGATCTTCAAGTATTTCTGTTTCCACGTCAAGCACATTTATGTCATCATCCACAAGCATTATAACGTTGCTGTTAAGATCCCTCTCCAGCTCTTTTTTTGTTTTTTCCTTTTTGACATAAATAGGAAGAAATATTTCAAACAGTGTTCCTTCATTCTGCTGGCTCTCAACATTGATGTAGCCTGAATGCGATTTCACTGTTCCAAAAACAACAGACAGGCCAAGTCCTGTTCCCTTTGTTTTGTTTTTTGTAGTAAAATAAGGTTCAAAAATGCGATTAAGCACATCTTTCTTGATTCCCTTGCCGTTGTCTTCCACATATATTTTGATATAATTCCCCGGCTTTATAATTTCTCCATGACTAAGAACCATTTCAGAAAATACAACAGTATCTTCCGCACCGATTGTTATTTTTCCAAAGGAATCACCCAGCGCATCCTTTGAATTCAGTATGAGGTTTACAATCAGGCTCTCCACCTGAGCCTCGTCGCCGAGAATAACCTTGTTTGATGCCTGGTAGCTGTAGCTGAGTTCAATATTTTTGCTTAATATTGATTCAACCATGTTGTACGTG
>NZ_JAJUJR010000168.1 GCF_029265225.1 Sedimentibacter sp. | reverse complement strand
AGCTTATCAACGGGAATAGTTTTTCCTTTTTCATCATCGCTCATGAGATGTACTGCTTTTGAACCTATAACTCCAGGAACTTTCTTATCTCCTACCAACACCTGTTTTGAATTTAAAACCCTGGGGTCAATTCCGCCAACAGCCTGAAAACGAATGAATCCGTCTCCATCGATGTGAGTTACAATGAGTCCCACTTCGTCCATGTGCGCAGCAACCATTATTGTCTTGTTTTTCCTGCCCTCATTGTGTGCAATTACGTTTCCGAGCTTATCAACTTTGTAAGTGCAGCCCATTTCCTCTAGTTTTTTCTTTATGTAATTTCTTACTTCATACTCGCAGCCTGATACACCGGAAAGCTCAGTCAATTCTTTTAAAAACATAATATTTCCTCCAAATCAGAATTATCAAGCTCGTTGATGAAACGGGCAATTGCCTTGCCTGTGTTTTCAACATCAGCTATGTCGATTGTTTCTACAGAGGTGTGCATGTAGCGAAGAGGAATAGACAGCAAAATGCACGGTACTCCATCCCTGTTTACCTGCAGGGCTTCTGTGTCGGTTCCTGTCCTAGACGGAATGGCTTCATACTGCATTGGAAAGTTGTACAATTTGCATACTTCCACGAATTTTTTAGTAAGCTTGTGGTTAAGTCTTCCGCCGTATGCCACAACAGGACCTTTACCAAGATGAGCTGTTTCTGCAGGCATATCAGGTGTCATTCCAAATCCCACATCAAGAATAATTCCAATGTCCGGATTCACCTTGTAGCTTGCTGCTGTTGAACCCCTGTAACCTGTTTCTTCCTGGGCTGTTGCTGCATAATATATTGAGCTTTTGTGTGAAAGTTTTTTAAGTTCCTTGGCAGTTTCGAGCATTACAGCCACACATGCCCTGTCATCAAATGCTTTTGCAGAAACAACAGTTCCCTGAAGTTGAAGAGGTTTTCTTCTGATTGTAGCAACATCTCCAACTCTGACCATCTTTTCAAGCTTTTCTTTAGGATACCCCGTGTCAATGTATAAATCCTTAAGCTTCAACGGCTTGTTTCTTTCATCCTCAGTGGTTACATGAGGAGGTTTGATTCCTATAACTCCAAAAACATTTTCTTTTCCGAATACTGTTACATCCTGTGCTACAAGCGAAGCAGGATTTATTCCTCCAACGGATGTGAAGCTTAAAAAACCTCCATCAAGCACCTTGGTAACCATGAGACCGATTTCATCAATGTGGGCTGCAAGCATTATTTTTTTGCCGTTGGTTCCTTCTGATTTGAATATGTAGCTTCCAACTTTGTCTTTTTCATATGAGTCAGTGTAAGGCTCAAAATATTTTGTCAATACACTGCCGTTTGTATGTTCAAAACCAGAAACAAACTGAGTTGAACACACGTCAAACAAAAATTCCTTTATCAAATTACCCCTCCTTATATTAATTATTTTAAATATCGTCAAAAGTAAGCAAAAAAAATGTTAGATCATATGACCTAACATTTTTAAAATTTACTTCAACAAATCTCCAAGAGCATCCCCTATGGATTCGCCAATAGTAAAGTTTGCTTCTTCTGGCTGATATGATGCAGCTTCAGTATTTTCAAATTCATCTCCCTTGTCTTCCAGAATGAATGACAAGTTAAGATTCTTTCCTTTTAAATCAATTCCAAGAACTTTAGCATCCTTCATTTCTCCAACCTTTACAACCTGAGCAGGAGTTCTTAATTTTTCAGTTGAAACTTTAGCTATTGGAATGAAGCAGTCGATGTTTCCATTTACGCTTACATGTACTCCGTCTAAAAGTATACGGGTAACTTCAACTTGAATTATGTCATCTTTCTTAAGATCTTTTGCATATTTGTCAAATGGATGTTCAACAAGCTGTTTCATACCAAGACTTACTTTTCTGTCTTTTCTTGTGATGTTCAGTATTTTTGCAGTAACTTCCTGACCTTCCTGAAGGATGTCAGTAACTTTTTCTGTTCTTGCCCAGTCAAGATCTTTGATGTGAAGCAGGCATTCAATGTCATCAATCATTACAAAAGCACCGAAGTCAACTATTCTTGTTACAACGCCTGTAACAACATCGCCTTTTTGATGTTTGTCAAGGAACAATGCCCATGGGCTCTTGATTGTTGCTTTGTAGCTTAATGACAATTTCTTGTTTTCTTTATCTATGCTTTTTACTTTTACGCTTATTTTATCGCCTGTTTTTAAAACTTCTGAAGGATGTTTTATTCTAGTCCAGGCAATTTCATTGATATGAAGAAGTCCGTCAATTCCGTTGATTTCTACGAAAGCGCCGTAATCCTGAATATTCTTAACTGTTCCTTCGTAAATTTCGCCTTCTTTGATTGTTTCCCATACTTCGTTGTCTTTAGCTTCTTTTTCCTGTTTTTCAATAGCTCTTGAAGTAAGAACAAGCTGTCTTCTTCCCTTGTTGTTTTTTGTTTCAAGAACCTGGACTTTAAGATTCTTGCCAACATATTCTGAAGGATCTGCGTTTCTGTTTATTGAAATCTGGTTTCTTGGAATGAATCCTTTAATGCCTTTTACTTTTCCGTAAATTCCGAATTGAGATGCTTCAACGATTATTGTTTCAACAACAGTTCCGTCGTTTTTCATTGCCTCAAGTTCATCCCAAACCTTGTGTTCTTCCAGCGGTTTTCTTGTCAATACAACATTACCGTCCTGATCTGAAATTTTAACTACCTGAGCTTCAATTTCATCTCCTTCTTTTACTACTTTTGTTAAGTCCTGAACTTCGCTTATGGAAAATTCATCTCTTGTGATAATTCCATCTGATTTATAATTGATGTTCACAGAAACAGCCTCTGGAGTTACGTAAATTACAGTACCTTTGATTCTTTCGCCTGTTCTGATATATGATACTCCGCCATAATTCTCAAGCAATTCATGCATAGTACCGGCTTGTTCTGCTTGTTCGTTCTTTTCATTCATGTCGTTATTTAGGTTTTCCAACATTTTAATAACCTCCTCAATGATCCAGTCAGGGGCCGAAGCACCTGCGGACACTCCCACAATTGTATTTTTATCAATATATTTATAAGGTATTTCCTTATAATTTTCAATTAAGAATGTGTTTTCACAGACTTTCTTGCTCAGCTCATAAAGTTTTTTTGTGTTTGAACTTGTTTTGCTTCCTATAATGAGCATTACATCACACCTTGAAGCAAGCTCAAGGCATGCATCCTGTCTTTTTCTCGTTGCATCGCATATGGTGTTTTCTGCCACAACATTTGTTAAATTGTTTTCTTCAATATAATCGGTTATTTCACCGAATGTCTTTGAGTTGAATGTTGTCTGCGATACAAGCAGATATTTTTTATCTGCCTGGAGACTTAAGTTCTTAAATCCTTCAACGCTGTCGATTACTTGTGCTTCATTGCCGCACCAGCCAATTATTCCAAGCACTTCAGGATGATTTTTATCTCCTGCAATGATTATATTGTAATCATTATTTTTAAATTCTTCAACTATTTTGTGTATTTTTTTTACTTTTACGCAGGTTGCGTCAATTACTTCAATATTATTTTCATTTATTTTTTCATAAACGCTTTTTCCGGCTCCGTGAGCCCTTATCAAGAGCTTTGCATCAGGCTTTTCAGGAACCTCATCAACCACAGTCAGGCCCTTTTCCTCAAGTTTGTGGATAACATCCTTATTATGTATTATTTCTCCGTAACTGTAAAGCTTTTTTTCTTCTTCAAGGGTTTTAAAAGCCTTGTCAACCGCAACTTTAACTCCTGCGCAAAATCCGTTATACCTGGATACTTCAATTCTCATTATTCTTACCATCTGACTTCAAATTATAGATATCTTTTAAAATTTCTTTGCCAATTTGCGTATATTCTTCTGATTTAATTTTTCCGGTGTAATTTTGAAAATAATCCTTTTCTTCACCTACAAACAGTTCGAGTTTCCCTCTGAACTTGTAAGGTCCTTTGATGTATACCGGGAGTATTTTTGCTTTTGCCTTGTTTGCAATCATTGCAATTCCGGGCTTTGCATTATTTTCATCATATCCTGTCTGAATTCTTGTTCCTTCAGGATATATGCCTAAAACTCCGCCTTCATTAAGTACAGCGATGGAACTTTTGATTGCCGATAATGAAATGCCCTGTCTATCCACAGGAAATGCACCGAGTTTTCTGAACAGAAAACCAAGAATCTTGTGGTCAAAGAGTTCTTTCTTGCCCATGTAGTGTATCTGGCGTCTCGTTGAAACAGCCAGTATGACCGGATCAATCATTGATATGTGATTTCCGCACACTATGAGGCCGCCTTCAGTGTTGTCTAAGTTTTCTGCATTGTGAACCTTCAGGTCAAAAAGAATGAAAACCAAAAAGTTTAATACCCTTACTACAATTTTATAAAACATTTTGCCCTCCGACAAATTCTTTAATAGTCCTGACAACTTCATTAATTTCCATATGAGTAGTGTCAATCAATATGGCGTCATCAGCTTTTTTCAGAGGTGATATTTCTCTTGTGGAATCATTTATGTCCCTTTTCTTTATTTCCTTAAGGACAATGTCCAGGACCGCTTCTGTTCCGCCAGCAACAAGCTGATCATATCTTCTTCCTGCTCTTGTTTCAACAGACGCTGTTATGAAAAACTTGAAATCCGCATCAGGAAAAACTTTAGTTCCAATGTCTCTGCCGTCCAATATCACATTTTTGTTTTTAGCAATATTTCTTTGCAGTTCGACCATTTTAGCACGTACGTTTTTAAGTGCAGAAATTTTTGAAGCATATTTGGATATTTCTTCGCTTCTTATTAAACTTTCAACATTCATTTTGTCAAGGAATATTTTATTGTCAGAATAATCAACTTCAGTGGTTTCAAGCATTTTATCTATTGTATCTTCTTTAATTTCTATGTTGTTGATATATGCCTTATATGCAAGAGCCCGGTACATTGCCCCTGTATCAATATATTCAAAACCAAGTTCCCTGCTTAATAGTCTTGCAACAGTGCTTTTGCCAGCTCCTGATGGTCCGTCTATTGCGATTATCATTATTTTTTTCCTTTCAAGTATATTTAAACACTTTACTATTATATTACAAATTTAGAAATATAACAACAAAATTTTTTAAAGTGAAATCTGGAAATTCAATGCAATAAAAAGGACAATGTATTACATTGTCCTTTAACAATTGCTAATTGTTGTCATTTTGATATATGCTGTTGTTATCCCACAGCTGTTCAAGCCTGTTGTAATATTCAACTATATCTTCTTTTTCCTGAAGT
>NZ_JAJUJR010000122.1 GCF_029265225.1 Sedimentibacter sp. | reverse complement strand
CTGGTTTTTGTTTTAATTCTTAATTGTTTAAGCTTTTTGCTGTTCAGTTTCAAATAAAAATTTCATATATCTGTACAACACGTAAAGAACGATTATAACAGCTGCTGCTTCCTGGAACTTCACTACATATTTTAACATTTTAACAGTCTGGTTTGTCTTTATTAAAAATCCATTTGTAAGTTTCATGGATATTCCGCTTATGACCAGAGGAAATGTAAATGCCGAATAACTGGGATAAAACTTAAGCTTCAGCAGATTCAAAAGTACAGCCAATGCTCCTATGTACATTATAATTGATAATGCAGCCAAAAATACCACCATTGCCATGTTTTTAGCCTCAAATGAATTCATGTATCCTGCCAGAAGAAGGCTTGCGGGAGCTGCAAATATTACAAGCGTAGGCTTAGCCGGTTCTGCTATTTCTTTGATTTTAAAAACTCTGTATAAAACTACAGGAAGAAGAACAATGTATGAAACAAAGCCAAACCAGAATGCTGTCTGACCAAAAATGTTCATCTTGAAAGCTGGAGCCGTGACGCTGGAAACAACAATTCCCACATACACTATAAACCATGACGGGAATACGGTCTTTATTTTAAAATTTACAACATATTTTTTTGTAAACAACACAATCAACACTCCGTGAAAAATAACTGCTGCAATCCACATTGCAAATGCAAAAGAAGGAGCCAGCGGTTTTAAATAGGTGGACAAGAGCATTGCTGCCATTGCAAATGTAGGAAAAACGCTTGATACTACAGGATTGTCAAGAGCTTCCTTAACTCCCTTGGGAAATTTGATTATTTTTATAATCATAAGTACAAATAAAGATGCAGAAATAAGTCCAAACATAGTTCTTAAAACCTCACCGTATGACTGAACCAGGTTTCCTGCTGCAGCCAGGCCGAGAATCAGTCCTGTTGCAGGAACAGGATATTTTTTTAATATTGCGTTCATTGCTACCTCCAAGTAATAATACAAAGTAATTAATTATAGCACAGGGATGGAAGAAGTTCTCATCAATTAAAATTATAGTCAGATGTCTTATCATGAATTTTATTTATTGGTAATTTTCCTGTGTACAAACTATAATTATATAGATTACTAAATCGGAGGGTGACATGACTTTAATTAATACAATCGATTTTACAAAAGATGAAGTTCTTGACAGAGTTCAGACAGATGCTGAAAATTTATTTAAAAGCGGAACATATTTCTGCAGTGAAGCAGTGCTTCAGACAATAAACGAACTTTTGGGCATGCCTTACGGTGCTGACGTTGTTAAGCTTGCCAGCGGATTTCCAATAGGAATGGGAAAATCAGGATGTCTTTGCGGAGCTGTATCAGGCGGACAAATGGCACTTGGCATTGTTTACGGTCGAGTTGAAGGAGATCCCATGCAAGATGAGATGTTTGACATATCCAAGAAACTTCACGATTACATAAAAGATGAATACAATTCAACCTGCTGCAGAGTTATAACAAAACAGTGGCAGGGAGACAATTTCAAAAGTCCGGAAAGAAAACAGCACTGTTATACAATAACAGGCAAGGTTGCAAGATGGGTTGCAAACGAACTTATTGAAAACGGAAAAGTACAAGTAAAATAATTCAGCTGATATAAATGAAATAAAAAGAAAGAATTTATCGTGAGATTAATCTTTCTTTTTTTATTGCTGTTATAAAATATTCGTGAACTTTTATCCATTTACTATGTGGCCGCCGTTTATGTGGATAGTCTGGCCGGTAATGTACGATGAGCTGTCTGAGGCAAGAAAAACATATGCTTCCCCAAGTTCCGCAGGCTGACCCGGCCTTTTAAGAGGTGTGTCTGCCCCGAATGAATCCACTTTCCCCTTGTCAAATGTGGATACAATGAGAGGTGTCCAGATTGGTCCGGGAGCCACCTGATTTACTCTGATTTTTCTTTCTGCCAGGTTAGCCGAAAGGCTTCTTGTAAAAGATGTAACTGCACCCTTTGAAGAAGAATAATCAACCAGTTGTGCATTTCCCTTGTAGGCTGTCACAGAACTTGTGTTTATAACGGTGCTTCCTTCCTTCAGGTATTTAAGGGCAGCTCTTGTCATGTAAAACATTGAATAGATGTTTGTTCTGAATGTGTCATCAAGCTGCTCATCTGTTATGTCTTCAAAATTTTCCTGAGGATGCTGTTCTGCAGCGTTGTTTATTAAAATATCCAGTCCTCCGAAGTGCTTGACTGTTCTTTCAACAACTTCAGTGCAAAATAACGAATCTTTTAAATTTCCCTTTATAAGGAGCACATTGCCGCCGTATTCTTCTGCAGCTTTCTTTGTGATATTCGCATCATTGTCTGCAATATTGTAGATTATGGACACATTACAGCCTTCCTTGGCGAAAGCTACAGCAACAGCTCTTCCGATTCCGCTGTCGCCGCCTGTAATTATGGCAGTCTTACCCTTCAATCTTCCAAATCCTTTTATAGTTGTATCGTCATATATGGGCTCAGGGTCCATTCGGCTTTCCCTTCCGGGTTCAGACTGTGTCTGGCCCTTTATATCGTCCGGTGTATACATTTCATTGTCTTTCATATTTCCTCCTCATGCAGGCAGATCCTTTTTAACATCAGCTGCCTTGCTTCCCCATTTGCCGCAGCGGTCTCCGAAATATCCTATTATATTTTTCTCTTCACATATTTTTACAACTTCACATTTGTTTGAACATCCTTCGCAATCAAAGCTTCTTGAAAAAATGTCTTCTTCGGCAATATCAAAGCCCCTGAAATTTGTGCAGCCCTTCTTGCTGACTGCTGATTTGGCAATAACAGCAGCACCTATGGCTCCCATCATGCTGAAATGTTCCGGAACAATTACTTCCGTACCAAGTGCATTTTCAAAAGCCCTTTTCATTCCAATATTTGCAGCTACTCCCCCTTGAAATAAAATTTTCGACTTGATTTGTTTTCCTTTTGCAATGTTGTTAAGATAATTTCTTACTAAAGCGTCACAAAGTCCGCGGATTATTTCTGCCTGATTGTACCCTAGCTGCTGCTTGTGAATCATGTCTGATTCTGCAAACACGGCGCACCTGCCTGCAATTCTCACGGAAGACGTTGCCTTAAGCGCATAATTTCCAAATTCCTCAATGGGAATGTCAAGCCTTTCAGCCTGCCTGTCTAGAAATGAGCCTGTACCTGCCGCACAAACCGTATTCATGGCAAAATCCGATACAATTCCGTCATTAAGAAGAATTATTTTAGAATCCTGTCCGCCTATTTCAATAATTGTTTTTACATCATTGTCGATTTCCAAGGCTGCAGTAGCATGGGCAGTTATTTCATTTTTTGCTGCGTCAGCCCCGATCATGGCAGAAGCAATCATCCTTCCGCTTCCTGTTGTTCCTGCAGCCTTAATTTCATGTTTATTGTACTTGGTTTTTAATATTCTGAAACCTTCCTGTATGGCATTTATGGGATTTCCCTTTGTCCTCAGGTAGATTTTTTCGCACACTTGCATATTTTCATCAAGCATAACAAGGTCCGTGCTAACAGACCCCACATCAACACCCAGATAATACATTGTCTCTTCTCCTTTCAAGCAAATCTATAAATGCTTCTATTCTTGTTATATATCCAGCTTCTCCGGTCATGTCATCAACAACCAGCGTCATAATCGGAAAATCCATGTCATTTGAAATTGTCGGAAGAATAGATTTTGATACTATTTCAGGCATGCAGCCCATGGGAAAAATCTGTATTGCTCCGTCAAATCCTTCAAGGGAAGATGTTACTGCCTCGCCTATACATTCAACAGCATGGCCTCCTATGCCAAGAGGCAGATACTTTCTTGCATTTTTTCTGATGTTTATTGAATTAAGTTTTAAGGGGCTTAAAGCCATGTTTTTTACCCACCAGCTTGGTGTCAGTCCTCTTTTGGATGAAACTCCGTAATCCATAAGTTTATCTTCAATGAAAAAGTTGGAATAAGGTTCTATTACCGTATAAATTTCTCCGATTATTGCAATTTTTAAGGGGTTTTTGTTTATGTCCACGGATATGTGGTTGATTTTTTCCTTGTAGCTTTTAAGAAGAAAGATCATTTCAGCGGGACATTGACATTTCATTGCTTCTTCCTTGCAGCGTTTCAACAATTCTTTACATTCACCCTTGTTTCTTTCATAGCCTGCATACAGATGAGCAAGCCCTTCAATTTCATCTATTAAATTTGTTGCCTTTAAAGCATCATATAATGCATACAACTTTTTATAAGTTTTTAAGCTGCTGTTTGATGATATCATCCTTATTCTTCTATACAGTTCTCTGACACCAATGTCTTTTGGAAAATCAAGAACTACAAAATTCAAATTGTGTCCAAGGCTTTTTAATAAATTCATCTGAAGCTCGCAGTATTCACCAAACCTGCATGGACCGCAGCTTCCTGGAAGAATCACCGTATCAGCACCTTTTTCAATAGCCTGTATATAGTTCCCAATCATTATTTTGAATGGAAGGCATATTTCTTCAGGTGCGTACAAAGATCCTATGTCCAGAGCATCCTTGTTGCTGTTTGGAGGAATTGCATAATCTATTCCAAGACCATCAAAAAGAGTTTTAACACCTATGTACACATTACCCATGTGTGGGAATGTTGCTTTCATTGTGTACCCTCCTTTCGAGCATGTCGGCAAAGGCTTCAATTCTTGTGTTGAGTCCTGCCTCTCCTGTATGTTCATCAACTTTCAGCGTCAAAAACGGAAAGTTGCCTGATATATTTTTTATCAGCTCGATTATTACTGAATCAGTTCCGCAGTTGAATGATGAAATATAAATTATTCCTTCAACCCTTTTTTCCTTGAGCACATTTGAGGCAAAGCCATAATTTTCTCTTGCATATGTCCAGAAGGGCCTCTTGTACAATTGTTCTATTTCAAGGTCTATGGACAAGGACTGAGTAAATTCCATGGTTTCTACACCTATTCCCAGATCATTCAGTTTATTTACAAGGTTCATGTTTACATAGCTGTCATAGATGTTGTAAGGGTGCCCTACAAGAGCTATATTCATTTCATATCCTTCATCTTTTATGCCGCTTGTACTATGCAAATGCTTTTCATATGCCTTAATAAATGCGTTCTTAATTATAAAACTGTTGGGTGTAATTTTTTTTCCTGCCGCCTTGGCCCAATTGTAAAGACTTTTTTTTGAAAAAGCATAAATTGGCTCTGTAATTGACGGCGGCATGTTGTCGATGCTGTTTAGAACCATTTCAGGCAGACCGCAGAATTTCGGGCAAATATATTCATTTTTGTAAAGCTGCATAATTCTGGGAAGCACAATAATGTCACAATTATCTTTAAGTTTTGAAACATGCCCGTGAAATATTTTTACAGGAAGGCATGCTTCATCAACGCAGCATTTTACACCTTCGTCCAAAATTTCCTTGTTTGTATCATCAGATGTTACAACTTCAGCACCCAGCTCGCTGAAGAACACTGTAAAGAAATCATTGTACTTGCAGTACAGCAGTCCCTTTGGAATTCCAACTTTCATAATACCTCCAAAATAAAATAATATCACAAATTACATTATTTCCCGTAATTTGTGATATTATTCCTGCTAAGTAATTTAATTTATGTTGTTCCATATTTGTATATTCTTCAAATATGAGGCAATTTAATGTTTAGTGTATAATAAGTCTACATATCAAAATTTATGTTGACTAATCCTTTTGCAGCTTGATTATCATGTAGTCCTGCATTAAAAGATCTATGAAAAGCATTTTGCCTCTTAACAGTTCACCCTTGCCAAGAAGATACTTTACAGTTTCGGCAACCTCTGCTGAAGCTATCATGGCAGGAGTAAATGAAGGGTTGCCTAATTTTTTTTCAACGCCGGTTCCCTGCTTATCTGTGTAAATCATATTAAGTGTATCATCTCCTGGAGCAATGAAGCATACCTGGCCGTACCACCCTCCTATGGAGCCATGAACCATGGGAATATTTACATCTTTACAGATTTTTTGCAGAACAAAACGGGTTTTGATGTTGTCCACCGCATCAATGACTATATCAACGCCTGAAAGTATTTGACAAGCATTGGATTCGTCAAAATATTCTGAATAACATTTTAGATTCACAGCTGAATTTACTTTTGTAAGCCTATTTTTTGCAGCTTCAGACTTTAACTGTCCTATGTTTTCTTCCGTTGCAAACTGCTGCCTGTTTAAATTGCTTTCGTCAACCTTGTCTGCATCGATCAAAACAAGATTTCCTATTCCAAGACGGGCAAGCTGTTCAGATATGTGTCCCCCAAGACCTCCCAGACCTATAACTGCAACAGTACATTCAGAAAGTTTTTTTTGTTCCTCTTCGCTTATGAGTTCCTTGTTCCTTGAATATCTGACTTCTCCCATTTTACCCTCCCATTAGTTTTTGCCGTTTGCCAGTAAAAATTCCTGGCTTTCTTTGTTGTATATGAATATTTCTCCTGTTTCTATTATATAGTGCCATCCGCTTAATTTAAGCGCTCCTGTCTTAACTCTTTCACTGATGTATGGATAGCTTAAAAGAT
>NZ_JAJUJR010000452.1 GCF_029265225.1 Sedimentibacter sp. | reverse complement strand
TATCAGTTAATTAGATTAAAAATAAAAAAATATAAAGGGCAAATAAGAGTATAACCCCTAATTTGCCCAATAGTTTAACAAAATCATATGTAATCTGTACTACATTATTTAATTTTATTCTTCAACCTTTTTCCTTAAGATGAAGTATGGTTCAACCTCATGGTCCATATCCATTTTTACTGTCATCTGAGCGTGAGGTGCTGATTCGATTTTATTTCCGTCTTTGTCCTGCATGTTTTTTGCAATAACTTCAAAATGTCTTCCTTTTGGTCCGAAACATTCAAGCATATCGCCTTCTGAGAACTTGTTTCGTTGTTCAATAACGCAGGTTCCTGTTTCCTTGTCATAAGATCTTATTATTCCCACAACGTCATATGTCCTGATGTAGCTGCTTGAAGTGTAAAGCTGTCCGTCTTTGTATGGGTTGCCGAAGAAAAATCCGTATGAAAAGTCTCTGTGTGATGATTTTTCAACTTCTTCCTTCCAATACTGGGTGTTCCTTTCACTTTCCGGTTTTTCCAGTTCATCCAATGCATTTCTATATGAACGAACAGCAACTGCCGTATAGTATTCGCTTTTGTTTCTTCCTTCGATTTTAAGGGCTGTTATGCCCAGATCCTTGAACTTCTGCAGATGTTCAACCATGCACATGTCCTTGGAGTTCATGATGAATGTTCCTTCCTCATCTTCTTCTATGGGGTAGAATTCTCCAGGACGCTTTTCTTCAACAAGATTGTACTTCCATCTGCATGCTTGAGCACAGTCTCCCTTGTTTGAATAACGACCCGTCATGAAACTAGACAAGAGACATCTTCCTGAATATGATATGCACATTGCTCCATGGACAAATGATTCAAACTCAAGTTCCTTGGGAGAGTTTTTAACTATTGCTTCAATTTCCGGGAACGAAAGCTCACGAGCAAGTACTATTCGGCTTACTCCTTGTTTGTACCAGAAATTTGCCGAATGAAAATTAGTTGTGTTTGCCTGTGTGCTCAGGTGAATTCTCATATCGGGTATTGTTTGTTTCACAACTTCTATGACTCCCGGGTCTGCAACTATAAGAGCATCTGCTCCTATTGTCTGCAGATATTTGAGATATTCCTCAAGTCCCTGTAAATCATCGTTGTGAGGTGCTATATTTACTGTTATATTTGATTTTCTGCCATGCTTGTGGCAGTAGTCGATTCCGTATTCTAAATCCTTGCTTGTGAAATTCTTGCCCCCTGCTCTCATTCCCATTGTCTTTCCGGCAAAGTATACTTCGTCTGCTCCGTATTCCACTGCCATGATAAGCTTATCTAAATTTCCTGCAGGTGCTAATAACTTTGGTAACATATTTTCTCCTTATTATTTGATTAATGTAACTGCCAGTCCGTCTCCTAGCGGAAGGACCGTTGTAATGTATCTTTCATCATTTGAAATATATTCTAAATAATTTCTCATGTTTCTGACCAATGTTTTCTTTCTTCTTACAACCAGTTCATCCGTTGCTATCATTCCCTGATAAAGCACATTGTCAGAAATTATTATTCCTCCTGACTTCATCTTCATGCTGCATTTGTCAAAGAAAGTCCTGTAATAGCTTTTTGCGGCATCTATGAATGCCATGTCGAAGGTTCCTTCAATTTTATCCAGATTTTCAACAGCGTCCCCGAAATGAACCTCTATGTTTTTTTCAAGTCCGAAGCTTTGTATGTTTTGCAAAGCTTCTTCGT
>NZ_JAJUJR010000197.1 GCF_029265225.1 Sedimentibacter sp. | reverse complement strand
GTTTTTGTTCAGCACGGCATTGAGTATGCTGTTTGCAACCTGAAGTGAAAAACCGGGAAGTCCCAGGGATGTTATTCTTAAAACTATTTTTGATTTAAGTTTCATGTTTTTAACATATAATTTATGTCTGCTTTTATTCCCAAGGAAATACGATGTGACCCATATAAAAGACAACATCTGCGACAATATGGTGGCAAGAGCTGCTCCTGCCATTCCCATACCAAAACCATAAATGAAAATTGGATCAAGAACTATGTTTGTGCCCGCTCCAAGAAACATTGTGTACATGGCAAGCTTCGGGTTTCCGTCAGCCCTGATGAAATTGTTCATTCCCATGCTTACAACCTGAAAAACCGCTCCGAATAAAATGACGCGCATATATTCCATGGCATAAGGCAAGATTGTAGGGCTTGCTCCAAACAATGTCATGAGAGGTTTCAAGAATACCTGTCCAAGAGTCATGTAAAAAAATCCTGCAATCATCAGAACCGAATATGCGTTTCCAAGAGCATTTTCTGCTTCTTGTTCATTTTTTTCACCCAGCTTCATGGAAAACAGCGTTGCTCCTCCCACACCGAACAATATTCCCAGGGAAAGAAGAATTATTGTTATGGGAAAACCTATAGTAATGCCTGCTATGCCGTTTGCACCCAGATCAGGACTGTTTCCAATGTATATTCTGTCCACAATGTTGTACAATGCGTTGACCATCATACCCACAATTGCAGGCACTGAAAATTTTATCAATAGCCTGGAAATTTTCTCTGTTCCAATCGGATTTGTATGTTCCATTTAAATGTCATCTCCCAGGTTTTTTAAATTTGTTTTGTCCAGTTTGTTAGTCATTCTTTCCAACACTTCGAATACAATTGCTGCTTCTTCGTCAGAAACATCTTCCATGAGAAATTCACTCCAGTGAAAAATTCTCTTCTTGATGTCGTCCTGGTTTGCCTTTGCTTTTTCAGTCAGACAAATACGGTTGAACCTTTTGTCATCATCATCCTTTTGTTTTGTTATATATCCCTTTTCTTCAAGAGATTTTATGGCCCTTGCTGTCGCTGACTTATCTATATCCAGAAAAGATGAAAGCTCTTCCTGAGTCTTGCCGTCTTTTCTGAACAGGCAGAGCAGAAAGGAATATTCTGCAGAAGTTATGTTGAATTCGCTCAAGGCATAATTTATGTATACCTGTGATTTTCTGTGAAGTATGGAAATCAATCTTCCTATGCTGTTTTTCATTGGCGCCCCCTTAGTTGATATATCAACTATTATACAAACAAAGCATATGGCAGTCAACTGTAAATTTATTTTAAGTATTAACTATCATTGCCTGTTGATTAAAAATGGGATATAATTAATGAAAGAACCGGAGAACATGAATTAATGGTTAATTAATATTAAAGGAACTGCTATGATAAAAGAAGGAAAAAAATACAGACATTTCAAGGGCAATGAATACCTTGTGCTTCATGTTGCAAAACATTCGGAAACTGAGGAAGTCTTGGTGATTTATCAGGCCCTTTACGGTGAAAGAGGAATATGGGCAAGGCCCCTTGCAATGTTTGAAGAACTTGTGGAAGTTGAAGGTAAATTCACTGAAAGATTCAAGGAAATTGAATAATAAAAAAATCTTTGCATAGCAGCAAAGATTAGTTGATGACAAAGTAACTTTCGACGTTGTCATTCTGAGGGCGCAGCCCGAAGAATCTCTTGTTTTTAATAAAAGATGAGATCCTTCACTATCGTTCAGGATGACAGCGCCTAGGTTTGTCATTAGTCTGATCTTTGCATAGTTGCAAAGATTTTTTTATATTGTTATGCCGCCTTAAGAAATTTAAAAGAGTCTTCCGCGAAGTTTTTTTCCAAGCATCACAGCAATGACAGATTTTAAGATGTCTCCCGGAATAAAAATTATCATTCCAATTTCAAGTATTTTTGCAATGTTTAAATGTTTATCAAGCATGATGTTAAGGATGTAGTACATGTACGGAAGCCCGATTGCATAAATAACTACTGTTCCCGCAAGCACGGCCAATGTTATGTTAAATGTTGTTTTTTCTCTGTTTTCAGTTATTTTACCGACCAGATAAGCAGCAGCTGCCATTCCCAGCAAAAATCCGAAGCTTGGCTTGAGCACTGTTTGAAATCCGCCTGAAAATCCTGCGAATATAGGGAGTCCTGCAAGTCCCAGTATTATGTATGCAGCCTGGGACAAAAATGCTTTTTTTGAACCGAGTATAATTCCTGAAAGAAGTACAAAAAATGTCTGCAGAGTAATTGGAACAGGTCCTGCAGGTATGCTTATAAACGCTCCGATGGCAGTAAGGGCGGTGAAAATTCCTGAATATGTTATGTCTTTTATGCTTAGTTTCATATTTTTTCTCCTGTTAATAAATTTTGACTGATACTTCTCCTGAACTGAGAACTTCAATTTTTCCGTCTTTTACAATCACAAGCCTTCCTGAATCATCAATATCCTGTGCAAAGGCTTCTTCAACTTTGTTGTTTTTTGTGTATATGATTTGCTTGCCTAAAATGAGAGAACGGCTTTTATATTCTTTTAAAAATTCCTTGTTTTCAAGATTGTTGCTTATGGTTAAAATGTTGTTAATTATTTCAGCGGCCAGCTGGCTTCGGATTGAAGTGTCCTTGCCGTTTATGAATAATGAACCTGCTTTGTTTTTAAGATCATCAGGAAAATCTTCCATTTTAGTTTTAACGTTAAGACCTATGCCGACTATTATGCTCTCAACATTGCCGCTTTCAAAATCTGTTACAGCTTCCGTTAGAATTCCGCACACCTTTTTGCCGTTCATGAAAATATCATTGACCCATTTTATTTGAGCTTCTTCATCTGTAAACTTGTCAAGAGCCCTTAGTACGCCCACAGCCGCTGCTGTTGTAATAAGCACGGAGCTTGAAATGTTAAGATACGGTTTTAAAATTATGCTCATATAAATTCCCGAGTCGGCAGGAGAAAAAAATTCTCTTCCGAAGCGT
Source organism: Sedimentibacter sp. (assembly GCF_029265225.1). Classification (GTDB taxonomy): domain Bacteria; phylum Bacillota; class Clostridia; order Tissierellales; family Sedimentibacteraceae; genus Sedimentibacter. Next base: position 1,801 of record NZ_JAJUJR010000197.1, on the reverse strand, counting down.
CCTCTTCCGCTTGTCTGTTCATCAGAAAAAATAACAGTTCCATGAACAGCATTTAAAATTGCTTCTTCCTTTGCCTTTGTATTTGTTGAAGGCAAGGATTTGAACACTGATATGGGAATTTCCTTGAATTCTTCGTTTAGAAACATTCTTATGCTTTCTGATGAAACAACGTCTGAGGAAGTTGACAGAGAATATCCTTTGTTTGATGATGCGTCTATTATGTAGCCGTCCTGCTTCAACAAATTTATTGCTTTCCACACTGCTGTTCTTGAAACATCCAGAATATCAGCCAGTTCCTGTCCGGAAATGGTCTTGCCTTTGTTTGTTTCCAAAATATTAAGTATTTCATTTTTTACTGACATGAGCTCACCTCTGTTGCATTATACAATTTGTTTTTTTAATTGTCAACCAAAATTTATATTTTAGTTAACGATAAAAATCGGTTAACTTATGGAACATTTCTCTTAAGTAATACGTCTTATTTATAATGACTATATATTGGGGAGATATAAATGAAAAACAAAAAAATTATTATTTTGCTCGCTGTTTTAATCCTGAGCAGCATTTATACATGTTACGGAGCAGAAATCAATATTTCAAGCGAAAAAGATTTCAAGGTAATAGGTTATTATTCGGGTGACTTATTCAATGAGCCTCTGGAAAAACTCCAGACAGACAAACTTACTCACGTTATTTATGCATTTTTGATACCGAAAAGTGACGGTACGCTGGAAGAACTTAAAAAACCGGAGCAATTGATTGAACTTGTTGAAAAGGCTCACATGGACGGAGCAAAGGTCTTTGTTGCCCTTGGAGGGTGGTCATATGAAGGAAAGGTTCTTGAGCCTGTTTTTAAAGAAGCTTGTGCTGACGATGAAACAAGAAAAACCCTTGTTGAAAATGTAATTGCTTTTGCAGAACAATACAATGTCGACGGGGTTGAAGTGGACTGGGAACATCCAAATGCAGAAACAATTTCAATTTATGAAAAGCTGGTGGTGGAACTGAGCCAGGGACTTAAGGCTAAAAATATAGAACTTACTGCAGCCCTTAACGGAGCATGGTCTGTAACAGGAAGCCCGGAAGCTTCAAAACTCATAACACAAAACTGCCTTGACAGCTTCAGCTTCATCAATGTAATGGCTTATGACATAAACAACGATAACCACAGCCCGGTATGGTTTTCTGAAACATCGATTGACTACTGGCTGAACAGGGGAGTTAAATCTGAAGATATAGTTCTTGGAATGCCTCTTTATGCGCACCCCAGCTTTATGCAGTACAGACACCTTGTAGAACTTGACAGCAATTATGCATATGTGGACTATGCTCCCACTTCACCGCTGGAGTCCTATTACAACGGCATGAACACATTGAGGGAAAAAACGAAAATCGCAATGCTTAAGGCAGGAGGGGTAATGCTTTTTGACGTCAACGAGGATGCAGCTGGACAGTACAGCATAGTGTCAATGATTGACAGCGTGATTGAAAAATATGAAAGCGATAAAAGTGATTACATAACAGTTGTTCTTGATGGCAGAGAGGTTGTTTTTTCAAAAGATGACGGATATGGAATCCCGTACATAAATTTTGATAATCGCACAATGATACCTCTTAGAAAAACCATTGAAGCAATAGGAGCCGATGTTTCATTCAACATGGCAGAACAAACCGTTACAGCCAGGAAAAATGAAATAACAGTTATAATTCCCATAGGAGAAAATTACATATCAGTGAACGGAGAAAAAACTCCGACTGACACATGTGCTGAAATAATAAATAGCAGGACGTATATTCCTTT
>NZ_JAJUJR010000400.1 GCF_029265225.1 Sedimentibacter sp. | reverse complement strand
TTCAAGAAAAGCGCAAGAATTGTAGGGGATATACTGGGCAAGTACCACCCCCACGGAGATGCTTCAGTATACGAGGCAATGGTAAGACTGGCCCAGACATTCAACTACACCCACCCTCTCATTGAAGGTCACGGGAACTTTGGTTCCATTGATGGTGACAGCGCTGCAGCCATGAGGTACACGGAAGCAAGGCTTTCTCCCATAAGCAATTTGTTCCTGGAGGATTTGAAATACAACATAGTGCCCATGAGAAAGAATTTCGATGAAACTCTTTATGAGCCGGTTGTACTTCCAGTGCAGATACCAGCATTGATGCTGAATGGAACTTCGGGTATAGCAGTAGGGATGACCAGCAATATCCCTCCACATAATTTAACGGAATTGTTGGATACGGTAATCTATAAAATAGAAAACCCTGACGCTTCAATACCAAGACTGCTTGAAATACTCCATGGCCCTGATTTTCCAACCGGAGCCATAATCACGAACAAAAGCGACCTCATAGACATTTACACCACAGGCAAGGGTGTTGTGAAGCTCAGAAGCAAATATCATGTGGAAGAGCTTAAAAACGGCAAAAAACAAATCGTAGTTACGGAAATTCCTTACACTGTCAGCGGAAGCAAGGAAAATCTCCTCAATAAAATTATAGACACAGCAAACGAAAGAAAAGAACTTAACATAACAGAAGTAAGGGATGAAAGCTCCAAAGAAGGAATAAGAATAGTCATGGAGCTCAAAAAGGACACGGACGAAAAATATGTAATAAACTACATGTTCAAGCACACAAAACTGCAGGACAACATGTCCGTATTCATGCTTGCCATACTTAATCAGGAGCCAAAGACGTTCAACCTGAATGAATACATCGATGAGTTCCTTAAGTATCAGAACGAGCTTTACGTTAAAAAATACAGACAAATTCTGGCATCCGGAGAACTGCAGGTTGAAAAATACAACGGGCTGCTGTTTGGAAAGGCAAACATCAGGCTCATATATGAAATAACAACAAAGGCACCGGGCGATACGGAAGCTGAAGCAGAAAGCCACATGATGAATGCACTCATGTACGGGGACACTACTGATTACGATGACATTTCAAAGGCTGACAAAGAGCTTATTTCAAAATTCCGCTGCACGGAAGTACAGGCTAACATAATTCTTGACACAAAGCTTCGTAAGCTTTCCAAAATAAACACAATGAAAATACAGCAGGAATGCGATAAGCTCCAGAAAGAAAATGAACGCATAAGCGACATCCTTTCTTCAGAAAAGAAGATTCTCAATGAAATCAAGAAACAGCTCAAGACAATAAAAAAAGACTTCCCTGAAGAAAGAAAGACTTACATCACTGACATCTCTATGGATTTTGTTGAAGAGAAGAAGACATACAACGTGTTTGTGGATGAAAACTTCTATATAAAAACAACAAGGACAAAGATGACTGAACCTGGCTTTATCAATCAGGAACTTCAGGAAACAGACAGAATTGTTGTCATAACAAATCTGGGCGAAAGCATACTCATAAAACCAAGTGTGCTGACTCTTGGAGATGCCAAGTTCAAGGGAATTGCAATAGAAAATTACCTTCCTCTCAAGAACAACATAATGCATGTGTTCATTCAGGGAAAAGAAGGAGAGCTGTTGTACATTACAAAGGATGGCTTTGCAAAACTTGTAAGCTATGAACAGTTCATCACTTCAAGAAGCTCCAAGCCGTATCTCACGGAAGAAAATGAACTTCTCATTGTTAAGGAAGTTTTCGAGAAGGACACAATAGTGTACAAGACTTTAAGAGGCAAGGAAAAGACAATAAACATCTACAAAAACCTGATGCCTCTTTCTAAGAGAACAGCCAAGGGCAAGAAAATATTTACCAACAAGGATGACTTTGAATCTATTCAGATTATCCACAAGGAAATCCCTGAAGAAGAACAAATTTCATTGTTGTAACAATTACAAAGAGCGATCCGAAAGGGCTGTCAGGTTGATGACAAAGTAACTTTTGACGTTGTCATTCTGAGGCGCAGCCGAAGAATCTCATGTTTTCAAAGATGAGATCCTTCACTATCGTTCAGGATGACAGCGTCGGAGTTTGTCAATAATCTCGCAGTCCGTAAGGGCTGTTTTTTTATTACCTTATATTTGAAATAAATATTTTATTACGGATATAATATAAAGGCTAAAAATTCACGAGGTGGCAAATGAGAAAAGAATATCCGAAAAAAACAAGTCTGGGTTGGGTAAGCAAAATAAGAAAT
>NZ_JAJUJR010000159.1 GCF_029265225.1 Sedimentibacter sp. | reverse complement strand
AAGACCGGCTCTTGATGCAGTGAACTGGAAGACTGTTAAGGATGCCGATACCCAAAGGATGATGTTTGAAAATGGAGAAATTGATGAATTTGACTGCGACAATGCTCCTTCCCAGATTCCATATTTTGCTGAAAGCGAGAAATATAAAGACTGGCTGAAAATCGGTAACAGAGTGGGTATTTATTATTACAGCATCAATGCAAACATAAAACCTTTTGATGATGTGCGCATCAGAAAGGCATACCAGATGGCAATTGACAAGCAGCAGCTGCTTGATACTCTATATGACGGCAGAGGTACAGTACAAAGCGGCATCATGCCTCCAGGATTAATAGGATATAACCCTGATCTTCCGGAAATCAAATATGATCCCGATGCAGCAAAAGCATTGATGGCTGAAGCTGGTTACCCGGATGGATTTGAAATGGATATATGCATGGTTACTGACAACCCGCAGACGTTGCAGATGAATGAAATGGTTCAGGCCATGCTTCTTAAGGTCGGCATAAAGGCAAACATCATACAAATGGATCAATCTTCCTGGTATGCTACAAGAGCAGAAGGATTTTTAGGTTCTTATACAACAAGCTGGTCAGCAGACTTTAATGACCCGGATAACTTCCTGTACACATTCTTTGCACCACAGAACACAACAAAACGTTCATTTAACTATGCAAATGCTGAAATGTCAGCGAAAGTTGTTGAAGCAAGAACTATGAATGACCCTGATGAAAGGGTTGAAGTTTACAGAGAACTTGAAAAACAAATAATTCAGGAAGATGCAGCGTGGGTTCCATTATATTCAAAACAGCACATATTTGTTGTTAATCCAAGAGTTCAGAACTATGTTGTTATGTGGAACGGCTGGTCCGGAAACATGTATTACAAGATGAGCATAGACAATACAAAGGCACCGGCAAAATAAGAAATTGCATAAAGGATAGGCGGGTCACTCCGCTTATCCTTCAACAACTATGAACAAGATTGGAGGTTTAAAATGGCCACGATAAAATTTATTGTCAAGCGAATATTAATTTCCATACCTGTAATCGTCGGAGTTATACTGATTATTTTTTTATTGTTGAACGTTGTTCCGGGAGACCCGGTCACATTGATGATGAAAGAACATATTAAGCCTGAACTGATTGAGCAGATGAAAGAACAGATGGGATTAAACGACCCTGTAATGGTCAGGTTTGCAAAGTATATGAAGAATGCAATCATGGGAGACTTTGGTGTTTCTTATAAATTGAATCGTAATGTTACAAGCTTGATTTTAACAGCTTTTCCTCATACAGTCAGACTGTCTGTATTTGCTGCCTTAATTGCGTGGATTATAGGAATACCTGCAGGTATAGTTTCAGCAGTTAAGCAAAATTCATTTACAGACCGTTTTTTTATGTCATTTTCACTGATGGGAGTTTCAATGCCTGTTTTCTGGGCAGCTCTGATGCTTCAATACATATTTGCATTCAAATTGAAATGGATTCCTGTATCAGGATATGAAACATGGAAACATCTTCTCATGCCTGCCGTTGTGCTTGGCTGGAGCTCTGCCGGCACCATAGCACGTCTCACCCGATCAAGCCTGCTTGAAATCATGAAAAATGACTTTGTCAGAACAGCAAGGGCAAAAGGCCTTAAGGAAAATGCCGTTGTTGTGGGCCACGCTCTTAAAAACGCCATGCTTCCAGTTGTAACAATGATGGCGATTCAGGTTGCCAGCCTTCTTTCCGGAGCTGTAATAACTGAGAGCGTGTTTGGTATTCCCGGAATAGGAAGACTTGCAGTAAATGCAATTCAAACAAGAGACATGCCGCTTCTGCAGGGTACGGTAGTATTTACTACAATTATAATCATTGCAGGCAATCTTGTGGCAGACATACTGTATTCTGTAATTGATCCAAGAATAAGAGTTGAATAGGGGTGAACACATGGATAGTACAACAATAACAGAAAAAGAAACAGTGACGGTTGAAGAACTGAGAAAAAAATATGAAAATGTTGAATCGGAAATTGCTGATTCTGACAGCACATGGGATAAAGTCAAAAATATGATAAAAAGCAACAAGCTTGCAGCATTTTCTCTGGTTGTAATTTTAATATTTTGCTTTTGTGCAATTTTTGCTCCATTTGTGGCGCCTCATGATCCTACTGTGCAGGACTATGGAAATGTGCGTGCAAGACCAAGCAGCGAGCATATTCTTGGCACAGATGAGCTGGGAAGAGACGTGCTGTCAAGAATTATATACGGAGCAAGAATTTCTCTTGTAATCGGACTTGTGCCTACTACCATATCAATGATAATAGGAACAATTCTTGGTCTCATGGCTGGATTTTTAGGTAAAAAGGTTGATTTTGTCATAATGAGGCTTGCTGACATTATGCTTGCATTTCCTTCGCTTTTGCTGGCCATGGTAGTAATGTACACATTGGGTGCAAGCCTAATAAACATATTCATAGCACTGAGCGTTGTGAGCTGGGCCGGAACTGCCCGTGTTGTACGTTCACAGACTCTTGCACTTAAAGAAAAGGAATTTGTTGAAGCTGCAGTTTCAGTAGGGGTAAAAAAATCAGTCATAATGCTTCGCCATATTTTTCCGAACTGTCTGCCGTCACTGATAGTGTTGTTTACAATGAACATACCAGGTTCCATTCTTTCTGAATCAAGCCTAAGCTTTTTAGGCATAGGAGCACAGCCTCCTGCATCAAGCTGGGGACTCATGGTTGTGAACGGCAAACAGTGGCTGTTCAGCGAACCCTGGATTGCAATTGCACCAGGAATTGCAATATTAATCATAGTGCTGGCATTCAATTTTTTAGGTGACGGCCTTCGTGATGCTATAGACCCATATATGAAGGAATAGAAAGGAGTGTATCAATGGAAGACTTATTGAATATAAGCAATCTTAAAACACATTTTTTCACCAAAAAGGGAGTCGTTCCAGCTGTAGACGGTGTATCCATTTCTATACCTAAAAGTTCTATTATTGGAATTGTAGGAGAATCAGGCTGTGGAAAGAGCATGACAGCAATGTCAATCATGCAGCTGATTCAAAAACCCGGGAAAATTGTTGGTGGTAAAATCCAACTTGACAACGAAAATCTTTTGTCATATTCAAAGGATCAGATGCGAAATATAAGGGGAAACAAAATATCCATGATTTTTCAGGAGCCTATGACAGCCCTGAATCCTGTTTATACAGTTGGAAGACAGGTTACTGAAGCAATAACCATACATCACAGGGAAATAAAAAAAGAAGAAGCAAGACAAAAAACCATAGATATTTTCAGAGCAGTGGGAATACCTGAGCCTGAAAAAAGATTTCATTCATACCCGCACCAGCTGTCAGGAGGATTGAGGCAAAGAGTTATGATTGGAATGGCCATGGTATGCAATCCTGAACTCATGATTGCTGATGAACCTACAACCGCTCTGGATGTGACTATTGAAGCTCAAATACTCATGCTCATGAAAAATCTTCAAAAGGAAAGAAACACTTCAATATTGTTGATTACTCACAACCTGGGTGTGGTTGCAGAAGTATGCGATTACGTCTACGTTATGTATGCAGGGAAAATAATGGAACAAGCAGATACATTTGAACTTTTCAAAAATACGTGCCATCAGTACACAGATGGGCTCATGAAGTCAATTCCTAAAATCACAGATGAAAAAAAACGTCTGTACAATATAAAAGGAATGGTTCCAAACCTTACAAAACTTCCAAAAGGATGCCGTTTCTGTCCTCGCTGCGAAAAAGCAACACCAAGGTGCTTTGAAGAGGAACCTCTTCTTTACAAAGTTAAAGGCGAAAAAGATGACCATTATGTAAGATGTTTTTTACATGAGAACAGTGAGGTGAAGGAAAATGAGTAACCCTAAAAACAAAGTGCTTGTTGAATCAGTTAATCTGGTAAAGGAATTCCAAATATCGGGAGGCGGCTTCCTGCCCAATAACAAGAATGTGGTTCATGCAACATCAAATGTGAGCTTTCAGATTATGGAAGGTGAGACATTTGCACTTGTAGGGGAGTCAGGCTGCGGCAAAAGCACTCTGGGCAGGCTTTTAATCAGACTTTTGGAGCCAACATCAGGCCATGTAGAGTTTGAGGGTGTAAACATAAATGATTTAAAAAGCAATGAAATGAGAGAGCTTAGGAAAAAAATGCAGATTATTTTTCAGGATCCCTATGCTTCCATAAATCCCAGAATGAATGTTTACAACATAATTGCCGAACCCCTGACTACACATAAAATTTGTGCAACAAAAGAAGAAACAATGGAAAAGGTAAAGGGGCTCATGGAGAAGGTAGGCATCCGACCTGAATTCATAAACCGCTATCCTCACCAGTTCAGCGGCGGCCAGCGCCAGAGAATAGGAATTGCCAGAGCACTGGCTCTTCAGCCTAAACTCATAGTTTGCGATGAGCCTGTTTCAGCCCTCGATGTTTCTATACAGTCTCAGATTTTAAATTTACTTCACGACCTGCAGGATGAATTCAAGCTGACATACCTGTTCATAAGCCATGATTTGAGCGTTGTAAGATACATATCTGACAGGGTCTGCGTGATGTTTCTTGGAAAAGTCTGTGAAATAGGAAACACGGAACAGATTTTCACCAATCCTCTTCACCCGTACACTAAATTTCTTATAGATGCTGTTCCTAAACCTGACCCGTTTTTAAGAAAGGAAAACAAGGAGCTTCTTCAGGGTGAAATACCAAGTCCTGTGAATCCGCCAACCGGATGCAGATTCAACACACGCTGTCCATATGCAAAGGATGTATGCAGAGAAAAAGAACCTTTGCTGAAAAACATAGACGGCAGACAGTTTGCATGCCACATGGTTTAACTGCATTTGGTGGGGGGAGGTGCTGGATGTTAAATGGACTATGATTTTGGTGCTAAAATCAGGGAAGTAAGAAAATCAAAAAAATTAAGCATTGCTGCTCTTTCAAAGTTATCAGGGGTCAGTGAGGGAATGATAAGTCAAATAGAGAGAAACACTGTTGTGCCATCAGTGATTGTTCTGGCTAAAATAGCCAGAGCCTTAGGCAGAAGCATATCTTATTTTTTCGGAGAAGAAAATCTTGAGGACAATATTGTTCTTTGCAAAAATGGGGAGCATAAAAGAATAGAAAGAAGCAACAAAAGAGGTTATTTTGAGCTGCTGACTCCTAAAGGCAAGCGTCAGATTGAACTTATTAAGGTAGTAATATATCCGGGAATTGAAGGAAACAACGATCCTGTTTCCCACTCGGGAGAGGAATGCGGCATAGTAATAAAAGGAAATTTAACTGTGCTGGTGAACCAGAAAAAATATTATCTTGAAGAAGGAGACAGCATTCAGTTTGACAGCAATCTTCCTCACTGTTACATTAATGAAGGAGATGGAGATTGCATTTCAATATGGGCTGAACAGCCATATACGTGGTAATTAAATAAGTACAAAGGGGGACAAAGTCCCCCTGGCGGAGTTGCAAAGCAGCTTTTTTTATATGATAGGAAATTCTCTTTCCTATCATATAAAAACGAGGATTGCAAAGGACGGGACGTCCTTGCCGTTAAGGGGGGTGCTCAGTTAAAACGCGTATGCGTTT
>NZ_JAJUJR010000063.1 GCF_029265225.1 Sedimentibacter sp. | reverse complement strand
GAAGAAATGACACCTTCGGAAGGTACGGATGCGAGTAATTTGTTTATTTTACAAGAAATATATCCTTCGAACAATCATTGGAACTTGGAAATAAAATAAGAAATGAAGTTGAAAAACTTAATCTTTACTACATTGCAGATGGTCAGAAAAAGAATGTAACCATAAGCGTGGGAGGAATTTATGGCAGGGGTTTGCAGCTGGGCAATGTTTCAACAATTATGGAAGCAGCTGATAAGGAGCTGTACAAGGCCAAGGAGACAGGTAGAAACAAGACTGTTTTAAAACTTGTTAACTAATATACCGCAGCATTTAATATAATATTTAAAATTTAGAAGCTGCGGTTTTTTTATGTACAAATAAAGGGTGAATAATTGAATTAAAAAATTTTTAATTAATGTTGACAAAAATAGTAGGGTATATTATAATAAGCCATACCCTACTAAAAAGGTAGGAATTATTGAGAGGAGAGCAGAAATGATTTTATCAACAAAGGGCAGATATGGACTTAAAGCAATATTTGAACTTGCGCTGAACTACGGTTCGGGACCTGTTTCTCTTAAAAGAATATCAGATAAATATGATATATCAGAAAGTTATCTGGAGCAGCTTTTCGCCAAATTAAAAAAGGGCGGCTTTATTGATACGGTAAGGGGTCCTCAGGGAGGATACATGCTTGCAAAACGACCTGAAGAAATAACCGTGGGAATGGTACTTAGAACATTAGAAGGGGAAATTACAACTTCCGAATGCATAAACAAGGAAGTGTGTTCCAGAGAATCAATTTGCGCCACAAGAGTTATATTTGAAAAAATAGAAAACAGTATAAATAATGTAATAGATAATATAACTTTAGCTGATATGTATGAGGAACGAAAAACAATTTTAACGGAGGAATAAAATGAGCAAGAAACTTTATCTTGACAATGCTGCAACAACAAGAGTTAAAAAAGAAGTAGTAGAAGAAATGCGTCAATATTTCGATGAATATTACGGCAATCCTTCAAGTTCTTTGTATGAGCTTGGAAGAAAGTCTAAAGAAGCCATAGAAAATGCAAGAAAACAGGTTGCGGACTTCTTAAATGCAGATGAAAAAGAAATATATTTTACGGCAGGAGGCTCCGAATCAGACAACTGGGCTGTTAAAGGAGTGGCATTTGCCAACAAGAACAAAGGAAATCATATAATTACTACAAAAATAGAACACCATGCAATTCTGCATACATGTGAATATCTGGAAAAGTTCGGATTTGAAACAACATATCTTGATGTTGACAAATACGGAATGATAGACCTTGAAAAACTTAAAGAAGCCATAAGACCTGAAACAATACTAATATCAATAATGTATGCAAACAATGAAATAGGAACAATTCAGCCTATTGAACAAATAGGGGAAATCGCTCAGGAACATGGAATCATATTCCACACTGATGCTGTTCAGGCTCTTGGAAGCGTAAAAATCGACGTTAAAAAACAACACATAGATCTTTTGTCCATGTCAGCACATAAAATCGGCGGTCCTAAAGGCGTTGGCGGAATGTTCATCCGTAAAGGAGTTAAAATCGACAACTTCATCCATGGAGGCGGACAGGAAAGAGGAAGAAGAGCAGGAACTGAAGGAGTTCAAAATATTGTCGGATACGGCAAGGCAGTTGAAATAGCTGCAAGAGACTTTGACAAACACATTGCAAGATTGACTGAACTGAGAAACAGACTTATTGAAGGAATCAAGACTAATATTCCTGATGTTGTTCTTAACGGACATCCTACAATGAGACTTCCAAACAATGTAAACTTCTCATACAAATATGTTGAAGGAGAGTCAATACTTCTGCTTCTGGATATGGAAGGAATTTCTGCATCAAGCGGTTCTGCATGCACTTCGGGTTCACTTGATCCTTCTCACGTGCTTTTAGCAACGGGACTTGACCACGGCACTGCACACGGTTCAATCCGTTTCTCCATCAGCGAGGAAATAACTGAAGAAGACATTGACTACACAGTTGAAACAATGAAAAAAATAATTTCAAAATTAAGAATGATGTCACCTATTAAAAACGACGAAGACTTGAAAAAAGGAAACAGTCTATAATATAAAATATTAACATATTGATTTAAAAATCGGAGGATATTATGTATACAGAAACAGTGATGGACCACTTCAGAAACCCAAGGAATGTAGGTTCAATGGAAAACGCAGATGGAGTAGGCCAGGTTGGAAACCCAAAATGCGGAGATATAATGAAAATTTATTTGAAAATAAACGATGACGAAATAATTGAAGATGTGAAGTTTGAAACTTTCGGATGCGGCTCTGCCATTGCTTCTTCAAGCATGGCTACAGAACTAATAAAGGGAAAAAGCATCAATGAAGCAGTTGAGCTTTCAAACAAGGCAGTTATAGAAGCATTGGGCGGACTTCCACCTGTGAAGGTTCACTGTTCAGTCCTGGCTGAGCAGGCAGTTAAGTCAGCACTTTATGATTATTCACAAAAAACAGGTAAGGTTATAAAAGGTTTGGAAAATTACAAGCCTGAAGATGACGAAGACATCCACTGCCATTAATAATATAATAAAAAGCGGAGCGCGGCTCCGCTTTTTTAGCTATTATCCATAATTGTGAAATATAGTTGACAATATGGGAAAGAATACATTATAATTTCTTAATAAAGAGTACCTATGAGAAATGGAGGAACCATGGATACATTAGATAGATTTTCCATAAACAATATAAGAAAAGAATATTTGAATTTTTTCAAAAGCAAAGGACATATGACTGAGCAAAGCTTTTCATTGATTCCTAAAAATGATAAGAGCTTGCTTTTAATAGGAGCCGGTATGGCACCTTTGAAGAAATATTTTACAGGTGCTGAAACACCGCCATCAAAAAGAATGGCAACATGTCAGAAGTGCGTAAGAACAGGCGACATTGACAATGTAGGTCTCACAGCAAGACATTTGACTTTCTTTGAAATGCTTGGAAACTTTTCATTTGGAGATTATTTCAAAAATGAAGCAATTGCATGGGCATGGGAACTTCTCACTGACGTTTTAAAAATAGATGCAAACAGACTTTGGGTAACAGTGTATGAAGATGACGACGAAGCAGCTGAAATCTGGCACAACAGTGTTGGCATTCCCAGAGAAAGAATAGTCAGACTTGGAAAGGATGACAACTTCTGGGAACTTGAAGTGGGACCAAGCGGACCATGTTCTGAAATATATTACGACACAGGAGCTGACAGAGGATGTGGTTCACCTGACTGCAAACCCGGATGCGACTGCAACAGATACATAGAAATATGGAATCTGGTGTTCACTCAGTTTGACAAAGACGAACAAGGGGTGTACCATCCGCTTCCAAATCCAAACATAGACACAGGAATGGGACTTGAAAGAGTTGCATCGGTTCTTCAGGGAAAACCAACAGTTTACGATGTTGAGCCACTTATTTCAATCATATATAAAGTAGAAGAAATATCTAAAGTTACATACGGCGTTGACAAGAAAAAAGACACATCAATGAAAATAATCTGCGACCACTCAAGAGCAGCAACATTCATGATTGGAGACGGAGTTATACCTTCAAACGAAGGAAGAGGCTACGTACTTAGAAGACTCATAAGAAGAGCTATTCGTCAGGGAAAATCCCTGGGAATACATTCTGAATTCCTCACAAAGACTGTGAAAGTTGTAATAGACAACTGGAAGGAAGCATATCCTCAGCTTGCTGAAAAGGAAAGCTACATTCTCAAGGTTGTACAGCTTGAAGAAGAAAAGTTCAAAACAACCATAGACCAGGGACTTGAACTTCTCATGAAAGAACTTGAAACAATGAAAGGAACTGACAAAAAGGTTTTTGACGGAAGTGTAGCATTCAAGCTTTATGACACATACGGTTTCCCGTCAGAACTCACAGAAGAAATACTTGTAGAAAACGGATTTGAATTTGACAAGAAGCAGTTCCAATCCATCATGGAAGAACACAGACAAATGGCCAGAGAAGCAAGAGGCAAGACAGGCAGCTCCGGATGGAAAGACGAAGAATTCAATATAGACACTGAAAAGACAATTTTTACGGGCTATGAAAAATTATGTGATACTGCAGAAGTTGTTGCAATAATTGTTGACCAGGAACAGGTAAACACCATAAGCGAAGGTCAAAGCGGTATTGTTGTTCTAGACAAAACTCCGTTTTACGGTGAAAGCGGCGGACAAACCGGAGATTCTGGAAAATTCACTGCAGATGGAATGGAAGCTGAAGTTACAGATACCAAGAAGTTCCACAAGAGCATTTTCCTTCATGAAACAACAATTTTAAATGGAAGCATTTCTGTTGGGGATAAAATTTCTGCAGAAGTAAATACTGATCAGAGGAAAAACACTGCAAAGAACCACACATGCACACACATTCTGCACAAGGTATTGAAGGAAATGCTTGGGGACCATGTAAACCAGGCAGGATCATATGTTTCAAAGGAAAGACTCCGATTTGACTACACTCATTTTGAAGCAGTGGACCATGAAACACTTCGTGAAATTGAAAGACGCGTTAACGAAGCAATACTTGAAGATTACGAAGTCAACACAGATGTTCTTAACATAGAAGAAGCAAGAAAATCCGGTGCTACAGCATTGTTTGACGAAAAATACGAGGACGTTGTAAGAGTTGTGAGCGTGGGAGATTTCAGCAAGGAACTTTGCGGAGGAACTCACATTGACGAAACTGCCAAAATTGGACTGTTTAAAATAATTTCTGAAGGAGGAATTGCTTCAGGAATAAGAAGAATAGAAGCAATTACCGGAAGAACTGCAATTGAATACTTAAATGATCTTGTTAAAATAACAGATGAAGTATGCGCTGCCATGAAAACAAACAAGGAAGAGCTTCCATCAAAGGTGAATGCCCTTAAAAAAGAAACAAAGGATAAAGAAAAAGAAATCCAGAAACTTAACAACGAAATACTGAAAAAAAGCATGGATCAGATTCTTGACCAGTTTGAAGAAATAAACGGCATAAAGCTGTTTGCCCTTAAACTTAAAGACAAGGACGCAAATTCCTTAAGAGAAATAGCAGACAAAATAAAAGATAAAAATGAAAGCTGCGCAATTATCCTGTCATCGGATTTAGGAGACAAGGTGCTGTTTGTATCTTCTGTTACAAAGGATTTGAACGGCAGGGGAATACAGGCAGGAAATATTGTAAAGGCTGCTGCTTTAGTTGCAGGAGGCGGCGGAGGCGGAAGACCCGACTTTGCCCAGGCAGGAGGTAAAAATCCTGAAAAGATTGACGAAGCAATTGAAGCAGTTAAGGAACTGTTAAGAAGTATGTAATATAATTAAAAATGATGAGTTTATTTAGTTAAGAATGAAGAATGAAGAATTGAATGAAGGAAATGTGCCGCGGCACATTTCCAACAATAATTCTTAATTCTTAACTCTTAATTATTAATTGTTTTAATAATGTTTGATTTTATTACAAAAATGTAGTACAATAAACAAAGGTTATGTAAAGAGGTGGTTATTATGGATAGCAATGTAAACAATACAGCAAAATTTGATTACAATATGGAATCATTAAATGAAGCCAGGGAGATTATATCACAGGTGTATCAGTCACTCAAAGAAAAAGGCTATAATCCCAACAACCAGCTCATTGGTTATATATTGTCCGGAGATCCGACTTATATAACAAATCATAACAATGCAAGAAGTTTAATACGTAAAATAGAGAGAGACGAACTGTTAGAAGAAATATTAAATGTTTATTTGGATGTAAT
The DNA here is from genome assembly GCF_029265225.1 of Sedimentibacter sp. Classification (GTDB taxonomy): domain Bacteria; phylum Bacillota; class Clostridia; order Tissierellales; family Sedimentibacteraceae; genus Sedimentibacter. The sequence goes on along the minus strand of NZ_JAJUJR010000063.1, from coordinate 4,198 downwards.
AGACCTTTAAAAATTCTATGTGGAAAGCAGTATATGTGCATATACTGCTCTCTTTTATATTGCATATGCAATATTGGAGAAGCAATGAAATATATAAATTTGTTTGAAAAAGAAAATGTATCGAAATTATGTTACGGAACACTGTCATTAAGCGATTTGCAAAACAACAATACTGTAGAAAACAAAGTAAGATTACTGAATTACGCTTATGACAAAGGAATAAATTTTTTTGACACAGCCGAGCTTTATGACAACTATAATATTTTAAAACAATTCATAAAAGACAAAGACAGGGTTAAACTAAACATAGCAACAAAAAGCTATGCATATGACAGAAAGACTGCAGAATATAGTGTCAACAAGGCTTTAGAGGAAATGAACACGGAATATCTGGATGTATTCATGCTTCACGAACAGGATAACGGCAACAATTTTCTGGGCCATTACCAGGCAGTGGAACGTTTGATGGAATACAAACAGCAAGGAATAATAAAACACTTTGGAATTTCAACTCACAGAGTTGAAGCTGTACGTGACAGCATAATGTTTAAGGAAATAGAATTTGTTTTTCCTCTTTTAAACATGAGAGGTATTGGAATATCAGACGGTACTATTGATGATATGCTCCAAGCCGCAAAAAAGGCAAAGGAAAACAACAAATTCATAATGGCAATGAAAATCTATGGAGGAGGCCATTTGATAAATGAAGCAAGTGAAGCCTTCAGGTTTGCAAATGATTTGAGTTTTGTGGACTCCATAGCAGTAGGTATGAGCACGGTTGAAGAAATTGATGCAAATATCGCTTATTTGGAAAACAATGAGTTAAATATTAATATAAAAAATAAAATAAGAAATCAAAAGAGAACTCTCGTTGTAGAAGAGTGGTGTATTGGTTGCGGAAAATGCGCGAAAAAGTGCAGGCAGAATGCTCTTGAGATTATTGACGGCAAATGTGTCGTGGATATGAACAAATGTGTTTTGTGCAGCTATTGCGCCGGTGAATGTACGGATTTTTATATCAAAATTGTGTGAGGTTGCTATGGACAGATTAATGGGTCTAGATGTGGGAGACAGGACTATTGGAGTGGCGGTAAGTGATTTGTTAATGATCACGGCTCAAGGAGTCACTACAATACGAAGAACAAATATAAAGAACGATATTAATGAACTCAGGAAGATCATAGATGAATATCAGGTAACAAAAATAGTGGCAGGACTTCCTAAGATGCTTGACGGAACAGTTGGCATTCAAGGTGAGAAAGTTCTGGCATTCATAGAAAAGATGAAGCAGCATATTGATTTGCCTGTCGAGTTCGAAGATGAAAGGTTCACCACAACTATATCTGAAAGAATGTTGATAGACGCCGATGTAAAAAGAAAGAAAAGAAAAGAAGTAATAGACAAACTAGCCGCAGTTCAAATTCTGTCAGGATATATGCAGAGAACAAAGACTAAAATATAGGCCAAGAGGTGAAAAAATGGAAGAAAATATTATTGAACTGATTAATGAAGAAGGAAAAAAAGAAAAACTGGTTGTGGAAGCTACATTTCATATTGATGATACAATGTATGCTGTTCTTCATGAAATCAACTCCGACGAAGGCATGATATTTTATGTTGAAGAAACTGAAGACGGAAACGGAGTATTCATTCCTGTAGAAGATGAAGAAGAAATTCAAGAAGTTATTGAAGTATATGAAGGCATAGCTGATGATTTAATTTAACTGCAAATTTCAGTCAAGGGGGTGTCATTATGAGTGAAGCAGATTATCTGGTTAAATTGCTGTGTGAAAATGGGTATAAGTCTACAATACAGAGAACCATGATATATGAAATCCTGTCCGAAAACAAAGATAAGCATTTAAGTACAGAAGAAATCTACGAACTTGTAAAGAACAAAAACCCAAAGATGGGAATTGCAACTACTTACAGGACGCTTCAGCTTTTTGAAGAAATCGGGATGGTATATAAGCATAATTTTGATGACGGGCTCAGCAGGTACGAAATTTTGTCGCCTAACAGCAATGAAATTCATCAGCATCATCATTTATTGTGCAAAAAATGCGGAAAGATCATTGAAGTCAAAGAAGACTTGATGAACTCATTGGAAGAAATAATAGAAAAACAATACAATTTTGAAATATTGAATCACGTGGTCAAATTCACCGGAATCTGCAGTCAATGCAGAAATAAGGAGAATGAAAATGGCAACAGAAAAGAAACATAAATTAAAAGTAATACCCCTTGGTGGTCTGGGGGAAATCGGAAAGAACATGACTGTAATAGAATATGGCACAAACATCATAGTCATAGACTGCGGCATGTCATTTCCTGATGACCAGATGCTTGGAATAGACATAGTTATACCTGATATAACATATTTAATAAAAAACAAAGACAAAATAAAAGGAATTATTCTCACTCATGGTCATGAAGACCACATAGGAAACATTCCTTACTTGCTTAAAAAAATCAATGTTCCTATTTACGGAACAAAGCTTACGCTTGGACTGGTAAAAAACAAAATACTTGAGCACAAAATTGAAGATGCTTCCCTCAATGTTGTTGAAAAGGGACAGACAATCAACCTGGGATGCTTCAAGGTTAAATTTATCCAGACAAACCACAGCATTCCCGATGCTGTTGGCTTTGCCATCGACACGCCAATTGGAATGGTTGTGCACACAGGGGACTTTAAAATTGACTTCACGCCTATAGACGATGACGTCATTGACCTTGGAACATTTGCAGAACTTGGAAGAAAAGGTGTGCTCCTGGCCATGTCAGACAGCACAAATATTGAAAGAACAGGTTTTTCAGCTTCTGAAAGAACTGTTGGCGACAAGTTTATCGAATCTTTTAAAAACTGTGAGTCAAGAATACTGGTTGCAACATTTGCATCAAACATTCACCGCGTACAGCAGGTTATTAATGCTGCTGTAATATATGGAAGAAAGGTGGCTGTTTCCGGCAGAAGTATGATAAACAACATAGATGTTGCACAGGAACTTGGATACCTGGACATTCCAGAAGACACGCTTATAAATGTAAATGACCTGAAAAAATATAAAGACAATGAAGTGGTAATTATAACAACAGGCAGTCAGGGCGAACCTATGTCGGCTCTTACCCGTATTGCCAACAATGACCATAAAAAAATACAAATAAAGCAGGGAGACCTGGTTATTATTTCTGCCAGTGCCATACCGGGCAATGAAAAAACTGTTTCAAGAGTAATAAACACTCTTTACGAAAAGGGAGCCATTGTATATTATGACGCATTGACTCAGGTTCACGTGTCAGGCCACGCCAGAAGAGATGAATTAAAGCTTATGCTTTCTCTTTTGAAGCCAAAATTCTTCATTCCTGTGCACGGCGAATACAGACACTTGGTTCAGCATGCAAGACTGGCTGAAGAACTTGGAATTCCCAAGGAAAATACTTTAATAGGAAAAAACGGAGACGTTATTGAACTTACATCTAAATCCATAACCAAAAATTCAACGGTTACTTCAGGAAATATTCTTGTTGACGGACTGGGTGTGGGAGATGTAGGAAACATTGTTCTCAGGGACAGAAAACTGTTGTCCGAAAACGGATTGATAATAGTTGTGCTGTCTACGGAAAAGGGAACCGGAAAAGTTCTTGCCGGTCCTGAAATTGTTTCAAGAGGCTTCATTTATGTTCGCGAGAACATAGATTTGATTGAAGATTCAAAATTTGTTATTAGAAAAGCTCTGACAAAATGCCAGGAAACAAACGTCAAGGAATGGAACAACATAAAAATGGCAATAAAGGATGCCCTGAGCAGCTTTATTTACGATAAAATCAGACGTAATCCAATGATACTTCCAATCATAATCGAAGTTGACAACGATAAGTTTGATGATGATAATTTGTTTGAAAAGCTTGAAAGCGAACAATTTGACTTTGAAGAAATTCTTCATTAATTAATTCAATGCTCCCTGCAAGATAAAATCCAGAGGGAGCATTTTTATATACGAGGAAAGTTCTCTTTCCTCGTATATAAAAACGGGGATTGCAAAGGGTGGGACGCCCTTGCCGTCAAGAGGGGTGCGGAGTCTAAAATGCGTATGCGTTTTAACGCCGAAGGGGGACATAGGTCCCCCTAGCGGAGTTGCGGAGCAACTTTTTTAATCTTCCTTGATGATGCCCTGAGGTTCGCCGCCTGTTAAGT